>NZ_JBHVEE010000026.1:0-85960 GCF_042802415.1 Streptomyces sp. NPDC057486
GGACGGGCTTGAAATTCAAGGCCGTCCGGCGATCGAGGACATGGCGTGGCCGCAGGTCCTACGAGGCGGTCTGCACCGCCTGCCGGGCCGGTTCCGGCGTACGGTCGTCGGACGGCGGCGTGCCGAGTCGGTGCAGGCGCGCCGTGCAGGCGATGCCGATCGCCGAGATCACCATCAGCATCACGGCCGGCGGCCAGTAGTGGCCGCCCGCGGCCGCCGCGAGGGAGACCGCGGCCAGCGGTGCGAGGCCACCGAAGATCATGTTGCAGATCTGGTAGGAGAGGGAGATGCCGGTGTAGCGGACGTGCGGGGCGAAGCCTTCGACGAGGATCGATGCGATGGGCCCGTACAGCGCGGACATCACCAGGCGCATGGCCAGCATCATCAGCCAGATGAGGAAGACGCTGCCGGTGCCCAGCACCATGAACTGCGGCACGGCGAGGACGACGACGCCCGCGAGGCCGGCGATCACGACCTTGTGCGGTCCGACCCGGTCGGCGAGCCAGGACAGCCAGGGTGTGACGAGGAGTTCCAGGAAGGCCGCCAGGGTGAGGCCGTTCAGCAGCATGGACTCCGACAGGTGGAGGTCTCCGGTGCCGTACGAGAGCAGGAAGCTGGTGACGACGTAGTAGCCGCCGGTCGCGGTGGCCAGTGCGAAGACGCCGATGAGGACCGTCCGCCAGGCCTTCTGGAAGACCTCCACGACGGGCAGCTTGGCCGCTCCGTCCTCCTTCGCCTCCTGTTCCTTGCGCACCTCCTCCATGACCGGGGACTCCTCCAGCTTGACCCGGACGATCAGGCCCACGATCACCAGCACGGCGGAAGCCAGGAAGGGCACGCGCCAGCCCCAGCTCATGAACGCGTCGTCGCCGAAGAGGTTCATCAGGCTGAAGGCGCCCGTGGAGAGCAATGCGCCGACGGATGATCCGAGTTGGGCGAACGATCCGAAGAAGGCGGCCTTGCCGCGCGGGGCGTTCTCCACGGCGATCAGTACCGCGCCGCCCCACTCCCCGCCGATCGCGATGCCCTGGACCAGGCGCAGCACGATCAGCAGGATCGGGGCGAGGGCGCCGACCTGGGCGTACGTGGGCAGCAGGCCGATGGCGAAGGATGCGACGCCCATCATCATCAGCGTGATGACCAGGGTCTTCTTGCGCCCGACGCGGTCACCGATGTGTCCGAAGACGATGCCGCCGAGCGGGCGCAGCAGGAAGCCGATGGCGAAGGTCGCGAAGGCGGACAGGGTCCTGAGGTACGGCGACATGTCCGGCGGGAAGAACACGTCGTTGAAGACGATCGCCGCCGCGGTGGCGAACGCGTAGAAGTCGTACCACTCGATGGAGGTCCCGGCCAGTGCCGCGACGGCGGCTCTGTACGGGCTCTTATCGGTTCTGGGCTGCGGGGACATGGGGCCTCCGGGGGCGGGAGGGGCGGCGGGGAAGGGGTGGGGCGAGCGGAGGGAGGAGCGGAAGGGGCGGGTCAGCGACCGGGGGCGGACCAGGCGCGGGTGCCGCCGATCCAGGTCTCGCGTACGCCGATGGAGGCGAGTCCGGCCGGGTCCGCGGTGAGCGGGTCGCTGTCCAGGACGACGAAGTCGGCGAGCATGCCCGGGGCCAGGGCGCCCACGGCGTGTTCGCGGTGCAGGGCCCGGGCGGCCGACTCGGTGTGTGCGCGCAGACCGTCCGCCACGGGCATCCGCAGCGAGGCGTCGCCGAGGACGGTGCCGAGGACGGTGCGCCTGGTCGCGGCGGCGGAGACGGCCTCCAGTGGGGCGGGCGGGGCGACGGGGGCGTCCGAGCTGAAGACGACGGGGACGCCGGCGGCGAGGCAGGTGCCTGCCGGGTTGTAGCGGTGGCCGAGGTCGCCGACCGCGGTCAGTGTGCCGTCGCCGGTGCGCAGGTGGTGCTGGGGCTGCATGACCGGGATGACGCCCAACCGGCCCATGCGGGCGATCTGTTCGTCGGTGGGCAGGCCGGAGTGCTCGATCCGGTGGCGCATGTCGGGACGCTCCCGGCCGGCCTGTGCCTTCTCGATGGCGTCGAGGACCATGCCGATGGCGTACGGGGACTGGGCGTGCGTGGCGGTCTGGAGGCCGGCCCGGTGGGCGCGGGCGACGATCTCGGCGTACTCCTCCGCCGAGTGGTACAGCTGCCCGTGGTGGCAGCAGTCGGCGGCGTATCCCTCGGGGAAGTACGCGGTCCAGCCGCCGAGTGTCCCGTCGGCGTAGAACTTGACGCCCTGGACGCGGAACAGGTCGTCGCCGAAGCCGTTCACCACGCCCAGGTCGAGTGCGGTGTCGAGGAGGGCGGAGGTGAGGTAGGCGGAGACGCGCATGCGCAGGGAGCCGTCGGCGCGGGCGCGCAGATACGTCTCCATCTCGCGGCGGGAGGCCTGGGCGTCGCCGACGGTGGTGACTCCGGCGGCGAGGAAGACGTCCTGGGCGCGCTGGAGGTGGTCGGCCATGATGGCGTCGGGCTCGGAGAGGTGGAAGTTCGGGCCGTGGTTGCCGATCTTCACGCCGCCGGGGCCGGTGAGCAGGTCGCAGGCGGCGTCCCAGAGCTGGCCGTCGGGCTCGCCGGAGGTGAAGCGGCCGATGCTGCCGCCCTCGGGGTCGGGGGTGCCCGCGGTGACGCCGCAGGTGCGCAGGGTGTGGGAGTTGACGACGCCGCCGTGGCCGGAGGCGTTCATCACGTACACCTCGCGGTCGGTGGCGACGCGGTCCAGGTCGTGGCAGGTGGGGTGGCGGCGCTCGGCGAGCCGGCGGTGCTCGTAGCCGAAGCCGCGCACGGGCACTCCGGCGGGCAGTTCGCGGGCGGCGTCGGTGAGAACGGCGACGAGCGTCTCGATGTCGGGTACGCGTTCGGGGCGGCAGTCGACCCAGGCGAGCGCCTGCCCGTACATGACCGGGTGGCAGTGGGCGTCGACGAATCCGGGGTGGACGAGGCCGCCGTCGAGGTCGAGGACGTCGTCGGCGCGGCCGTCGAGCGCGGCGCGGGCGTCTTCGGCGGTGCCGACGTGGACGACCCGACCGCCGCGGACGGCCAGTGCCTCGGCGCGTACGGAGGTGCCGGGCGCGGCGACGGCCGCGCCGGTCACCAGGAGCGTGCGGTCGGCGTCGTCGAGGGGGTGGTGCATGAAGGGCCTGCTTTCGACCGGGAGACGTCCATGAGGAGCCGTACGCGCGGAGAGTCCGCAACGGCTGATTCGTTCGCATGGACGATATGCAGCAGACGATGCCTTGCCTAGACCCTTCGCTCACAAATTTTTCGGAATGTGATGGCAGGTTCTACTTACGTATCGTTCGACGCGTGGTCGCAGGGGGAGGGGTTTCTCGTCAGGACGGGTGAGTGGTGAGGTCGTAGCGCTCCTTGATCAATTCCAGATGGATCCAGCTCTCCACCGCGCGCACGCCCGCGCAGGCCCGCATGTCCTCCAGCGTGTCGCGCACCGCCGCGAGGGACTCCGCGCTGATCGTTCCGACGAGCTCCGCGCGCCCCATGCAGGCGGAGAGGAACGAGACCCGGTCCCAGGCCGCGATGTGTCGTGCGACCGCGTCCCGTTCGCCGTCCAGCCGTACGGCGAACCCGCACAGGAAGCCCAGCCCCAGCAGCTCCGGGCGCACCAGTGCGAGCACCTTGGCGACACCGCCGTCGAGGAGGCGCAGCGTGCGGGCGCGGGCGGCGCCGGGTGAGAGGCCCACGCGCTCGGCGAGTTCCGCGAAGGGCAGCCGCCCGTCGCGCTCCAGCTCGTCCAGGATCAGCCGGTCCGTCTCGTCCAGCTCCGGCATCTCGGGCCGGCTCGCCAGCAGATACGGATCCTTGAGGTGCTCCAGGGAGATCAGTGGATCCACCACGTCCACACCCTTCAGGGAGCGGATGGACTCCACGGCCCGGTCCAGTTCGGCCAGTCCCTCGGTGCGCAGTTCCGCCATGATGGCGCGGCTGCCCGCGGTGAGCGTGACGAACGGCGCCTGCGGCATGGCGGCGATCGTGCGGGCCACCGGCTCGGCCGGGCCGGTCGCGCCGATCGACAGGTGGGCCGATGCGGTCAGCTCCCGTACGGCGGGATGCACGACGGCCACCACCCGCACACCGCCACCCGCGAGCAGTCGCTGCACCCGGGCGCGGGTGGCGGGACGGGAGAGACCGACGCGCTGCGCCAGCGTCTCGTACGTCAGGCGGCCGTCCGTCTGCAGTTCGCGGACGACGGCCAGATCGGTGTGGTCCAGATCCACCTGAGCGGTTCCCCTCGGCTCGACAGCCCGGGGCGGGTGCGCCCGGGGCGGGGGTCCATTCTCGAACACCGGGGTTCGAGGTCCGGACCCGGACGGCGTGCATCGCTGACGATCGCATCACCGTCACTGGACAATTCTCTCGGATGAAACGTAGGTTCTGCGCGAGTGTGGCGAACGAATCATCATTGCGTGACGCTCTGAGGAACTTGAGGAGGATGGGATGAGCCGGCCCCTGGTGGTGTTCACGGACCCCGAGGAACTCGACGTCGGTCCGGGTGTACGACTGCTGACCGACGCGGGATTCGACACACGCGTCGTCGGCAGCCGCGACCCGGACGCCATCGCCGCCGCCGCGCGTGACGCGGTCGCGCTGATCGTCGGCTACGCGCCCGTGGGCGCCGCGCTGCTCGACCGCCTCCCCGGTGTCGGGATGCTGGCCACCATGTCCGCCGGGTACGACATGATCGACACGGCGCAGGCGCGGCGCCGCGGGCTGTGGGTGAGCAACCTTCCGCACGCCGCGACCGAGGACGTCGCGGTGCATGCGCTCGCCAGTGCGCTCAGCCTGGTGCGCGCGCTGCCCCAGGCGGACGCCACCGTGCGCGGTGGCGGCTGGAACACCGAATTCGCCGCACTGCCGCGCAGGGCGGGGGAGTTGACACTCGGACTGTGGGGATTCGGACGCATCGCGCGGGTCCTGGCCCGGATCGCGGCCCCCGTCTTCGGCCGCGTCGTCGCGTACGACCCGCACGCCGACGCGGCCGGGTGGCCCGACGGCGTCGAGCGGCTCGGCCTGGACGAACTGGTCACCGGTTCCGACGTGCTCTCCCTGCACGCACCGCTGACTCCGCAGACCCGCGGCATGGTCGACACGGCGCTGCTCGCCCGGATGCGGCCCGGCGCCTTCCTCGTGAACGTGGCCCGCGGTGAACTCGTCGACACAGCGGCCCTGCTGGCCGCCCTGGACAGCGGACGGCTCGGGGCGGCGGCACTGGACGTGTTCCCGGTCGAACCCCCGCCGCTCGACGATCCGTTGCGCAGCCACCCGCGCATCCAGCTGTCCCCGCACAGCGCCTATCTGTCCGACGCGTCGCAGCGGGCTTACGTGTGCGCACCCGCCGAGAACGTCATCGCCTGGCACCGCACCGGGCGACCCCTCACCCCCGTGGTCGACCCGACCCTCGAAGGAGCCCCCTCATGACCGACGTGCAGACCGCCGACTCAACAGTCGATGAGGAGACACGACTGCGGCGCGAACTCGCCGCCGTGTACCGGCTCGTGGCGCACTTCCGGATGACCGACCTGATCTTCACGCACATCTCGCTGCGGCTTCCGGGGCCCGATCACCACTTCCTCATCAACCCCTACGGTCTCCTCTTCGAGGAGATCACCGCCTCCAACCTGGTCAAGATCGATTTGGCGGGCAACCCGGTCGAGCCCACCCCGTATCCGGTCAACCCCGCGGGCTTCGTCATCCACAGCGCGATCCACGCCGCGCGCGAGGACGCCCACTGCGTGCTGCACACCCACACCAGGGCCGGCTGCGCCGTGGCCGCACAGCGCGACGGGCTGCTGCCGCTCAACCAGATGTCGATGGAGTTCTACAACCGCGTCGGCTACCACGACTACGAGGGCGTCGCCCTCAACCTCGACGAGCAGAAGCGCCTGGTCGACGACATCGGCACCCACCCGGCGCTGATCCTGCGCAACCACGGTCTGCTGACGGTGGGAGAGAGCGCCGCCCAGGCCTTCCTGCGCATGTACTACCTGGAGAGGGCCTGCGAGATCCAGGTCACCGCCCAGGCCGGCGGCGGACCGCTGATCGTCCCCTCTCCCGAGACCTGCGAGTACACCGCCCGTCAGCTCGCGGGCGAGGCGGACGCGGACTTCCAGGACGACGGGGCGTACGACCTGGCCTGGGCGGCGATGCTGCGTTTGCTGGACCGGGTGGCGCCGGACTACCGGGACTGATCCGGAGGATGTGGGGGATCCGGGGGAGGAGGGGGATCCGGGGGAGGAGGGGGCGGGGCTGCTCTCCCGGTCGTGCGGGTCAGAGCTTCTTGCCGCACAGGACGCGGTCGTTCCTCGCCGGGTCGGAGTCGAAGATCGGGTTCTCGGTGAACACGGCGTCGGCTTCGTAGTCGCACGGGTCGTTCAGGCCGCCCACGAACCCGCCCTCGACGATCTTCATGATCTTGTGGGTCGCGCCGCCCTTCTTGCCCTTGGTCCGACAGGCGGCCTCCGTGATCACGTCCCCGTCCTTCGACCCGCCGCTCACGCAGTCGCCGACCTCGATCCGCAGGCCGCCGCCCCCGCCGGGCTCGCCGGGGTGCGGAGGCTTCAGGTTGCGCATGCAGGCGTAGCCCTCACCCGTCGCCCGTGTGCCCTCCAGGACGGCGAGACTGGCCGGCACATCGATCGCGAAGTCCGTGTAGTCCAGGCAGCTGGTGCCCGACAACGGCTCGGCGTGGCCGGTGTTCATCCGGTTGGTCACCCGTGCGACGGCCTCGGGGTCGTCGCACGGGACCTCGCGGTAGACGTCCTTCCGGCCGGGTTCGGGGGCGGCGCACTCGTTGATGGCCAGGAATTTCGCGCCGTAGGACGGGTTCACGCTCGGGGTCGGCGAGGAGGTGCTCGACGCGTTGTCCGACGCGCGGTATCCCGCCGCCTGGCCGCAGCCGGTGACCAGCGCCAGCGATGCGACTGCGGCTGCGATGGCTGCCGGTGTCCTTGTGTTCGACGTTGTCGGTCTGCCGCCACCTTGTGCCCGCACGCTGCCTCCTTCAGGTTTCGATCTTCGATCCTACGGTCTACTCCCTTTGGAAGGCGGCGAGTTGGCGGTTCGGTGGGTGCGGACTCAGTAGGTGAGGGCGTCGGCCATGTCGCTCTGCCAGTAAGTGACGAAGCCCTTCTCGTCCCAGTAGGTGTCGGCAGGGAGCGCCGGCTCGTCCGGAACGGTGCCCGTGGATCCCGACGGGTCCTTCGCGGAGAAGTGCACCGTGAGACGGGTGCCCTTGTGCCGGTCCTTCACCTCGGTGTCGCCGGTCAGGCCGATGGCGGCGTACGCGGACCGGCCCGGGGCGAGCGTCACCACGGCCGGCGGACGGCTGTCGTCGAGGATCCGGAAGACGGCCTGGGCATCGTCGAAGTCGTCCAGCCCCTCCTCGTTGACGACGACCGTGCCCAGGCTGCCCTTGTCGGCCCAACTGCACGCCACCTGGAGCGCCCTGCTGTCGACGACGGGCGTGTACGCCAGACAGCGCAGCCATCCGCCGCCGTCGCCCGGGCCGGTGTTCCAGGCGGTGCCGGCCATCGAGGAGGTGCCCCGCAGCCCCTTCTCGAAGAACTCGACGACATCGGGCGAGGTGTCGTGGAAGTCGCCGATCGCGCCGAACACCATGGCGTCGGGCTGTGCTCGGCCCGGCGTCCCGTGGACGTAGGTGAACGGCTCCCCGACCTCGGAGTCCCATTCGATGGTCAGCGCATCGCTGATGGCGGTTCCGGCCGTCTTCCGTGGAGCAGCTGTGCTCCCCGGAAGACGGCCGGAGGGGATGCTGTGCAGTGCGGGTAGGACCGGTCCTGGGCGTCCGACCACACTCCGGCGGTCAGAGACGCTCGGGGGTGCGGATGCCGAGCAGCGCCATGCCCCGGTGCAGGGTGCGGGCGGTCAGGTCGCACAGGAAGAGCCGGTTCTCGACCACCTCGGCGGGGTTGTCGTCGCTCAGCACATGGCACTGGTCGTAGAACGTCGTGTAGAGCGAGGCCAGCTGGTAGAGGTACGCGGCCAGCTTGTGCGGCTCGTACGTCGACGCCACCTCGGCCAGGTTCTCGCCGAACTGGTCCAGGTGCAGACCCAGCGCCCGCTCGGCCGGGGCCAGCTGCAGTTCCGGGTGTGCGACCGGCCGGGTCTCGCCCGCCTTGCGGAGGATGGACTTGATCCGGGCGTACGCGTACTGGAGGTACACGGACGTGTCGCCGTTCAGCGACACCATCTGGTCCAGATCGAACTTGTAGTCCCGGACGGCGGACGTGGAGAGGTCGGCGTACTTCACCGCGCCGATACCGACGTACTCGCCGTTCTCGACGATCTCCTGCTCGGTCAGGCCGACCTTCTCGGCCTTCTCGCGCACGACGGCCGTCGCCCGCTCGATCGCCTCGTCGAGCAGGTCGACCAGCCGGACCGTCTCGCCCTCACGGGTCTTGAACGGCTTGCCGTCCTTGCCGAGGACCGTGCCGAACGCCAACTGGTGCGCCTTCACGTCCTCGTTCAGCCAGCCTGCCCGGCGGGCCGTCTCGAAGACCATCTTGAAGTGGAGCGACTGCCGCGCGTCCACGACGTACAGCAGGGTGCTCGCCTTGAGGTTCTGGACCCGGTCACGGATCGCGGAGAGGTCGGTCGCCGCGTAGCCGTAGCCGCCGTTCGTCTTCTTGACGATCAGCGGGACCGGATTGCCGTCCGGACCCTTCACGTCGTCGAAGAAGACGCACAGCGCACCTTCGGAGCGGACGGCGACGCCCGTCTCCTCCAGGATCCGGCAGGTCTCCTCGAGCATGTCGTTGTAGCCGGACTCGCCGACGATGTCGGGGTCGCGGATCTCCATGTCGAGCTTGTTGAAGACCGAGTAGAAGTAGATCTTCGACTCGTCGACGAACCGCTGCCAGAGCGTGACCGTCTCCTCGTCACCGGCCTGGAGCGCCACCACCCGGTCCCGGGAGCGGGCCTTGAACTCCTCGTCGGAGTCGAAGAGCGCCCGCGACGCCTTGTAGAGCCGGTTCAGCGAGGACATGGCGGCCTCGCCGTCCTGCTCCTCGCCGCCCCGGTGGTCGAGCTCCTGCGGGTGCTCGATCAGGTACTGGATGAGCATGCCGAACTGGGTGCCCCAGTCGCCGATGTGGTGGCGCCGGACCACGCTCTCACCCGTGAACTCCAGGACCTCCACCATCGCGGCACCGATCACCGCGGAGCGGAGGTGCCCGACGTGCATCTCCTTGGCCACGTTCGGCTGCGCGTAGTCGACCACCGTCGTGCCCGCGTTCTGCGCGTACGGCACGCCGAGCCGGCCCGCGTCGTCCGCGGCGCGCGCGGCGAGGGTCTCGATGATGGCCTTGTCGCTGAGCGTGATGTTCAGGAAGCCGGGGCCGGAGACCTCGATCTCCTTGATCAGGTCGCCCGCCGGGATCGCGGCCGTCACCTGGGACGCCAGCTCGCGCGGGTTGCCCTTCAGCTTCTTGGCGAGGGCCAGGATTCCGTTGGCCTGGAAGTCGGCCCGGTCGCTTCGGCGCAGCAGCGGGTCCGCGGTGCCGGCATCCGGCAGTGCTGCCGTCAGGGTGTCCGCGAGCTGCTGCTGGAGCGTGGAAGCGAGGGAATTGACCGAGGCCATGGGATGGCTGCCGTTTCCGTAGGGGTACAAGGGATCACGCCCAGTATCCCACGCACTGTAAAGCCGTTTTCGCGCTGCCGGTGGGACCTGGGAGAATGGACGGTGCCCCTACGAGCCCTACCAGAGAGAAGGACGTGCCGACCGTGGCTCAGAGTCAGAGCAGCACCGAGGCCGACTGGGTCTCCCGTTTCGCGGACGATGTCATCGCCGAATCGGAGCGTCGTGCGCCTGGCAAACCGGTCGTCGTCGCGTCCGGTCTTTCGCCGTCGGGCCCGATCCACCTCGGCAACCTCCGCGAGGTCATGACCCCGCACCTGGTCGCGGACGAGATCCGCCGCCGCGGGCACCAGGTCCGGCACCTCATCTCGTGGGACGACTACGACCGCTACCGGAAGGTCCCGGCGGGCGTCCCCGGTGTCGACGAGTCGTGGGCCGAGCACATCGGCAAGCCGCTGACGTCCGTGCCCGCCCCGGCCGGGTCCGCCCACCCGAACTGGGCGGAGCACTTCAAGGCCGCCATGACGGCCGCGCTGGACGAGCTGGGTGTCGAGTACGACGGCATCAGCCAGACCGAGCAGTACACGATGGGGGCGTATCGCGAGCAGATCCTGCACGCCATGAGGCACCGCGCCGACATCGACGCCGTCCTCGATCGGTACCGCACGAAGAAGGACCCGGCGGCCGCGGGCAAGGGCAAGAAGCCGCAGCAGCAGAAGAAGGTCGACGAGGCCGAGCTGGAGGCCGAGGCGGGCTCCGGCGCGGCGAGCGAGGACGACGGCAGCGGTGGCTCCGCCGGCTACTTCCCGTACAAGCCCTACTGCGGCAACTGCGAGAAGGACCTCACGACCGTCACGTCGTACGACGACGAGACGACCGAGCTGAACTACACGTGCACCGCCTGCGGCTTCGCCGAGACCGTCCGGCTCAACGAGTTCAACCGCGGCAAGCTGGTCTGGAAGGTCGACTGGCCGATGCGCTGGGCATACGAAGGAGTGATCTTCGAGCCCAGCGGCGTGGACCACTCCTCGCCCGGTTCGTCGTTCGTCGTCGGCGGCCAGATCGTCCGCGAGGTCTTCGACGGTGTGCAGCCGATCGGCCCGATGTACGCCTTCGTCGGCATCTCCGGCATGGCGAAGATGTCCTCCAGCAAGGGCGGCGTACCGACCCCGGCCGATGCGCTGAAGATCATGGAGGCGCCGCTGCTGCGCTGGCTGTACGCGCGCCGCAAGCCCAACCAGTCCTTCAAGATCGCCTTCGACCAGGAGATCCAGCGGCTGTACGACGAGTGGGACTCGCTGGCGCGCAAGGTCGCCGACGGTTCCGCGCTGCCCGCCGACGTCGCCGCGTACGCACGCGCCATCGGCACGGCCGCCGGTGAGCTGCCGAGCACGCCGCGCCCGCTGCCGTACCGCACCCTCGCGTCCGTCGTCGACATCACCGCCGGCCACGACGAGCAGACGCTGCGCATCCTGAGCGAGCTGGACCCGGAGAACCCGATCGGCTCGCTCGACGAGGCGCGGCCGCGGCTCGACCGCGCGGAGAGCTGGATCACCAACCAGGTCCCCGCCGACGCCCGCACCATCGTCCGCGACGAGCCGGACAAGGAACTGCTCGGCTCGCTGGACGACCAGGGGCGCCGGTCGCTGCGACTGCTCCTGGACGGGCTGGACACGCACTGGTCGCTGGACGGCCTCACGACGCTCGTCTACGGGGTGCCGAAGATCCTGGCGGGGCTGGAGCCGGACGCCAAGCCGACGCCCGAGCTGAAGGCCGCGCAGCGGTCGTTCTTCGTGCTGCTGTACCAGCTCCTGGTCGGCCGTGACACCGGTCCGCGGCTGCCCACGCTGCTGCTGGCCGTCGGCGCGGACCGGGTGCGGAAGCTGCTGGGCGCGTAGGAGTCGGTCGTACGGAGGGCCGTCACCCGGGGATGCGGGTGACGGCCCTCCGTTCTGTCGGTTCCGGTCCGTTCTCGTGCGGCGGACGGACCCGGGGGCGGCTATGCGATGTGGTTCTCGGCCATCTCGTTGTCGAAGCGCTGCTTGAAGCCCGGGAGCAGGCGCCGGAGCAGGGCCGTGCTGCGCGGGTGACTGACGCCGTGGGCGTCCGAGAGCGTTATGTCGAGGACCTCGGCGCTCGGGTGGACCTGGTGCTGGTGCGTGAGGTCGGAGAACACCTCGTACGCGATGTTGCCGAACTCGATCTCCGCCTCGGCCCACTCCGCCGGATCAGCTTCCTGCGGGGGCTGCGGCTCCTCCTGGGGCGGACCCTGCGGCTGGTCCGGCTGCTCCGGCAGGGGTTCCTCGCTGCGGGGGTGAGGGACCGCGCCGATCGTGCCCACGTTGCCCAGGGGACGGGTGCGGCCGCCCGGGCCCGACGGGATCATGACCGGGGTGGGCTCCAGGCCCTCGACATCGGTGGGGTTGTACGCGCCCTCGTACGCGCCGTTCGGGGCCTGCGGCGCCGCGAACCAGGGGCTCTCGTGGGCGCCGGGGCCCTCAGGGGGCCACTCCTCGGCGGCCGGGTCGGAGGGATGGGTGTACTGCTGTTGGGTCTGTTGCGGGTGCTGCCGGGGCTCGGCGTGATGCTGCTGCTGTTGGGCGGCGTACGGCAGCTCGGCGTGGTGGTGCACCGTTTCGGCGGCGGCCGGGGCCGGGGGCAGCAGGGCGGGTTCGATGCCGGCTGCGGCCAGGCCGGCCGGGCCGGTGTCGGCCAGCGGGACACCGAACTTCGCCAGCCGCAGCGGCATCAGGGACTCGACCGGTGCCTTGCGGCGCCAGTTGCGGCCGAAGCGGGCCTGGAGCCTCGCCTGGTAGATCAGCCGGTCCTGTTCGAGCTTGATGACCTGCTCGTACGAACGCAGCTCCCACAGTTTCATCCGGCGCCACAGCTTGAACGTGGGGACCGGGGAGAGCAGCCAGCGGGTGAGGCGGACACCCTCCATGTGCTTGTCGGCCGTGAGGTCGGCGATCCGGCCGACCGCGTGCCGGGCGGCCTCGACGGCGACCACGAACAGCACCGGGATCACCGCGTGCATGCCGACGCCCAGTGGATCCGGCCAGGCCGCGGCGCCGTTGAAGGCGATCGTCGCGGCGGTCAGCAGCCAGGCCGTCTGGCGCAGCAGCGGGAACGGGATCCGCATCCAGGTCAGCAGCAGATCCAGCGCCAGCAGCACACAGATGCCCGCGTCGATACCGATCGGGAAGACCAGGGAGAAGTTCCCGAAGCCCTTCTGCTCGGCGAGCTCGCGCACCGCCGCGTACGAGCCCGCGAAGCCGATCGCGGCAATGACCGCCGCGCCCGCGACGACGATCCCGATGAGTATCCGGTGCGTGCGTGTCAGCTGCATCGCGGCCACCCGCGATCCCCTCCCTGCGTTCCCGACTTCGACTTCTGGCGGGCACAGCCTGGCACATGCGCGTGGGATGCGGTGCTCGGGGAGGGGCGAAGCCCGGCTCTCGGGGGAGGGCCGGGCTTCGTAGGACTGCTTCTGCACAGGGTTGTTCGGGTACCCGCCGTGGGCCTTGCGGGAATGCCCGGCGGGCGGTGGTGCGGTCTTACGACGTGGGCGACGCGGACTTCGTCGCTGTCGGAGACTTCGATGTGCCCGCGGACGGGGTCGACTTCTTCGCGTTGACATCGGTGACCTCCGCGACGGCCTCCTTGGCGGCCTTCTCGGCGCCCTTCAGGATGTCGTCGCCGGACGGCGTCTTCGCGCCCGCGTAACCCGCGCCGTTGTAGGTCAGGGTGACGACGACGTTCCCCGTACGGGCCACGACCGTGGCGTACTTGAAGTCCTCTTTCGTCTTGGTGAGGTCGTACGTGACCGTGGTGGCCTGGTCGCCGATACCGCTGACGGGGGCTTCGACGACCTTCTTGGCGCCCTCGGTCGCCTTGCTCTTGGCGATCTGGTTCTCGAGGTCCTCCTGGGCGCGCTTGGCGCCGCTGCCGAGCGCCTGGTCCGATTCGAAGCGGGTGAAGCCGACGTCGAGCCAGCGGTACTGCGAACCCTTGACGCCGTTGTCGTCGAGGCCGTTCCAGGAACAGCCGGCGCGTGCCGCGGTGTCGCTGGACCGGGCCGGCGTACCGGCCTTGTTCTTGGCCTTGGGCACCAGCGAGGTGATCGTCTTTGCGGAGATCGCGTCGCACGGGTCGGGCAGCTCGGCGAACTTCGCCGGCTCGACCGTCGCCTCCGTCTTCTTCGCGCTCGGAGCGGACGCCGAGGACGAGCCCGACTCCTTCTTGCTGTCGGAGTCCGACGAGCAGCCGGCGACGACGAGCATCACCGGGACGGCGGCGCAGGCGAGTATGCGGGTGAGTCGCGGGGCTGTTCGGTGCATGGTTCCTTCACTCGGGTGGCGCGACGGGCGGGTGGCATGGTGCTCGGGCGGGTGTTCCGGAGGGCCACGGTACGACGGACGGCGGCCGGATGCCGCCTCCGCCGACCGGCGCGGGTGCGGTTCGCCGGCGCCCCGCGGCGGGCTATTCGCTGAACTTGTCGACCAGCTTCCGGGCCAGCGCCTGGGCCTTCTCCTGCAGTTCCTTGCTGTCCGGGACCTGGCTCGCGAGGGCGGGCTGCTCGGAGTACCGGACGGTCACGATGACGTTCGATGTGCGGAATACCACGCTCACCGTGCGGTGTTGTGCGCTGGATCCTGCCCGAGTGAGTAGATCGTCCAGAAATGCGGCATCTCCCAGGTCGTCGAGCGCGCGCGGACGGAGGTCCTCGGGGCCCGCGCCCGCGTCGCCGCCGGCACCCTGTGCAGAGCCGGAGGGGGAGTCCGACGGGGAGTCCGACGGCGAGGCCGTCATCTTCTCCGCGTCGGCGGGGGTGAAGGTGGCGGACGGCAGGTGGGCCGCGGTCTCCTTCTTCCCGTACACCTCGCGGGCGCGGTCCTCGTCGCTCACCGAGGTGTCGTACGAGACGACGCGCTCGAAGTCGAGCACGACGGAGCGGGACGAGGCCGCGGCCTCCGACTTCCACTGGCAGCCGACCCTGCGGTCGGTGTCGTAGGTGACGGCGGCCGTGCCCCTGTACGCCTTCTCCTGCTGGTTCTCCGGCAGTTCGGCGATGCCCGGAAGCAGGTCCTTCAGCGTGGACAGCGCGATGGAGCGACAGGGCTCGGGAAGCGTGCGGTACTTGCCCGACGGGGCGGCGGCGATGCTCGGGCTGCCGGGTTTGCTGTCGGCGGCGGGGCCTTCGGTGCCGGTGCCACCGGTGCAGCCGGCCGTCAGCACTGCGAGGAGTGCGACGCCGGGTACGTACGCCATTCGTCGCACGGTCCGGGCTCCCTTCGAGCGAAAAGAAGTTGCCGCTCGATGGCGGCCGGTGGACACAATGTGTATCGCACGCGCCGCTGTGATTGCCGGTCGGCCGACTCTTTTGCCGATCTTGGCACCGGTTTTGCGCTTTCAGACTTTTCGGGGGAATCGAGGGGCTATGTCGTACGTAGAGGTGCCTGGGGCGAAGGTTCCCATCCGCATGTGGGCCGACCCGGCCTCGGTCGAGGACGGCGCGATGCAGCAGCTGCAGAACGTTGCCACGCTGCCCTGGATCAAGGGGCTGGCCGTCATGCCCGACGTGCATTACGGCAAGGGCGCGACCGTCGGTTCGGTGATCGCGATGAGTGGTGCGGTCTGTCCGGCGGCGGTGGGAGTGGACATCGGGTGCGGCATGTCCGCGGTGAAGACCTCCCTGACGGCCAATGACCTTCCGGGCGACCTGTCGCGGCTTCGGTCGAAGATCGAGCAGGCCATTCCGGTGGGCCGCGGCATGCATGGCGACGTCGTGGACCCCGGCCGGCTGCACGGCTTCCCGACCGCGGGCTGGGACGACTTCTGGGGGCGGTTCGACGGCATTGCGGATGCGGTCAAGTTTCGTCATGAACGTGCCACCAAGCAGATGGGAACGCTTGGATCCGGAAACCACTTCATCGAGTTCTGCCTCGACGAGGCGGGTTCGGTGTGGCTGATGCTGCACTCCGGGTCCCGGAACATCGGCAAGGAACTCGCCGAGTACCACATCGGGGTGGCACAGAAACTGACGCACAACCAGGGCCTGATCGACCGTGACCTGGCGGTCTTCATCGCGGACACCCCGCAGATGGCGGCGTACCGCAACGACCTGTTCTGGGCCCAGGAGTACGCGAAGCACAACCGCGCGATCATGATGGGGCTCTTCCAGGACGTCGTCCGCAAGGAGTTCAAGAAGGCCCGGGTCACCTTCGAACCGGTCATCTCCTGCCACCACAACTATGTGTCGGAGGAGCGGTACGAGGGCATGGACCTGCTGGTCACCCGCAAGGGGGCGATCCGTGCCGGTTCGGGCGACTTCGGCATCATCCCGGGGTCGATGGGTACCGGCTCGTACATCGTGAAGGGGCTCGGGAACGCGAAGTCGTTCAACTCGGCCTCGCACGGCGCCGGCCGGAAGATGAGCCGCAACGCGGCCAAGCGGCGCTTCTCGACGCGGGACCTGGAGGAGCAGACGCGAGGCGTGGAGTGCCGTAAGGACTCCGGTGTCGTGGACGAGATCCCGGGTGCCTACAAGCCGATCGAGCAGGTCATCGAGCGGCAGCGGGACCTGGTGGAGGTCGTCGCGAAGCTGAAGCAGGTGGTGTGTGTGAAGGGCTGATCGCCCTTGGCGCCGCTACGAAGGCGAGCCCCGGACCCTGTGGTGGTGGTCCGGGGCTCTTCCGCGCGGGCCGATGGCTTCAGAGCGTGCGGTGGACCTTGGAGTTGGACGCCTGGGCGCGGGGGCGGACCACCAGGAGGTCGATGTTGACATGGCTGGGGCGGGTGACGGCCCAGGTGATCGTGTCGGCCACGTCGTCGGCGGTGAGGGGGGCATCGACGCCGGCGTAGACCTTGGCGGCCTTCTCGGTGTCGCCGCGGAAGCGGGTGGTGGCGAATTCCTCCGTCTTGACCATGCCGGGGGCGACCTCGATGACGCGGACCGGGGTGCCGACGATCTCCAGGCGGAGGGTCTCGGCGAGGACGTGTTCGCCGTGCTTGGCGGCCACGTAGCCACCGCCGCCCTCGTACGTGGACAGGCCCGCCGTCGAGGAGAGGATCACGATCGTGCCGTCCCCGCCCGCAGTGAGGGCGGGGAGCAGGGCCTGGGTGACGTTGAGCGTGCCGATGACGTTCGTCTCGTACATCTGGCGCCAGTCGGCCGGGTCGCCGGTGGCGACGGGGTCCGCTCCGAGCGCGCCGCCCGCGTTGTTGACGAGGACGGCGAGGGAGCGGAAGGCGGTGGCGAAAGCGTCGACCGCCTCGCGGTCCGTGACGTCCAGGGCGTACGCCGTGGCCTCGTGGCCCGCCTCGTTGATCTCGGCGGCGAGCGCCTCGATGCGGTCCTTGCGGCGGGCGGTCAGGACGACGCGGTAGCCGGCGGCGGCCAACTGCCGGGCGGTCGCGGCACCGATGCCGCTGCTCGCTCCGGTGATGACGGCGATGGGGGTGGCGGCCATGCGGACTCGACTCCTCGGACAGCTGATCGGTACGGGGTCAGGATAGGCAGGCGGCGCGAGGTTCCGTTCGGCGGTCGCATTTCCCGAGGCGGCCGGGGCGGGGAGAGCGGCGCCGCCGGAGTCCGGCGGGTGTCGGCGGGGCCGGCGCTCGGCGCCCGAGCGGTGGGGGTATCGGCGTGGTCGGCGGACGGTCGGTGATGGGTGTCGGCGACGTGGGCGGTGGGGTGCTGATTCTCAGTGGTTGCGGGGGGCGTACATGATCACGGCCATGCCGGCCAGGCAGATCAGCGCGCCGATGACGTCCCAGCGGTCGGGGCGGTAGCCGTCGGCGGCCATGCCCCAGGCGAGCGAGCCCGCGACGAAGACGCCGCCGTACGCGGCGAGGATGCGGCCGAACTCACCGTCCGGCTGCAGCGTGGCGACGAAGCCGTACGCCCCCAGGGCGATGACTCCGGCGCCGATCCAGATCCAGCCCCGGTGTTCCCGCACGCCCTGCCAGACGAGCCAGGCACCGCCGATCTCGAAGAGCGCGGCAACGGCGAAGAGTGCGACAGAGCGGGCGACGACCATGGGAGCAGCGTTTCATGCCGGTCGGGTGGGTTCGGATGGGTGGGGCAAGCGGGTGGAGTGGAGCGGAGAATCGGTGTGTAAATACGGATAATTCGGGGTGATCGCTATCTTCGGGGCATGGTAGTCACGCGTAGGGCTCGGCTGGCGGTTTCCGCCGCGGCGGCGATGGCGGCAACGGTGTCGACAGGGGCATGGGGGGCTGGACAGGCGGTCGCGACGGGGCCCGTGCCCGTGCCGGCGGACCGGCGGGTGGCGCGGGAGGCGGACGTCTCGCACCACGGGCATGTCTCGCTGTGGGGCAGGGGGCTCGGGGTCTGGCTGCACAGCCAGAACCACGGTCCGTCGAGTCCGGTGAGCGTGACCGTACGGTTCCGCTTCTCGGTGCCCCTCAGCGGCCGGCAGGAGATGCCGGTCGAGTGTCTGCAGGCGAGCGCCCGAACCGTGCTGTGCCGGACGGGTCCGCTACGGGCGGACGAGTGGGCGGGCCGCCAGCTCGCGCTCGAGCTGCAGCTGGCGAGGCGGCCGAACGAGGTGGTCGTGCGGATCGACACCGTCTGGAACGGTGGGGCGACCGACCGGAACCCCGACAACAACCGGCATGAGGTGCTGGTGCCCGCCACCGGTGACGAGTACGTCTTCTGACCCCTGGTGGCGCGAGGGGCCGGTGCGGTGGCGGCGGGCACCGTGGCCGCGCGACCTGCACGGTGCCCGGGTCGAACGGTGGTCATCGGGTGAGAGCGGCCTGCAGCGCCGCCGGGTCGGGCCGGTCGCTCGCCCAGGCGACGTAGCCGTCGGGGCGGACGAGCAGCGTGGTCGCGCGGTCGCTCGTCCAGTGGGCGTGGACCAGCGGGGTCCGGGACGTCGGTGTGGGGGCGTCGGCGGGAGTCACGAGGACGAACGCACCGTCGCGCAGCAGCTCCTGGAGGCGGCCCTCCGCCAGTCCCAGGTCCGGGGCCCGCTTGCCGGTGAGGGGATGGGAGCCGCGCGGCGCCGGGTATGCGATGCCTATGCCGGAGATCAGGTCCATGGCCTTGTCCCCGGCCGGCCGGACTCTGGCCAGGAGGCCGGCGGCGGTCGCGCGAACCGCTCGCTGCGGCAGGGTGCGGGCCATGGCGAGACGGACCAGCGCACCGCTGCTGTGCAGCACCCTGGTGCCGACCGGGTGCCGCTCGGCGTGGTAGCTGTCGAGGAGCGCCTCCGGGGCCCGTGACTCTCCCCGCAGGACGGCGGCGAGCTTCCAGGAGAGGTTGGCGGCGTCCTGCAGCCCGGTGTTCATGCCCTGCCCGCCCGCGGGGGAGTGGACGTGGGCGGCGTCTCCGGCGAGGAAGACCCGGCCCACGCGGTAGGCGGGCACCTGGCGCTCATCGCTGTGGAATCGCGAGATCCAGCGGGCGTCGTGCATGCCGTGGTCGCTGCCGAGGGCCAGCCGGGCGATCTCGCGCAGTTCGTCCAGCTCCACGGGGTCGCTGTCGGCGGCCTGGCGCCTGCGGTCCCAGCCCATGACCCGGTACCAGCCGTCGCCGAAGGGGGCGATGAAGGCGAAGGCATCCCCCACGCCGTTGACCGTGAGGAGGCCGGTGGGCGCTTCGGTGAGCCGGACATCGGCGAGGACGATGGAGCGGATCACGGACTTGCCGGGGAACGGGAGCCCGAGCGCCTCGCGCACGGCGCTGCGCACTCCGTCGGTGCCCACGGCGTAGCGGGCCGAGAGTGTGCTCCGCGTCCCGTCGGCGCTCTCCACCTCGGCGGTGACCGCGTCGGCGGACTGGTGCAGGGCCGTCAGCCTCGTGCCGTACCGGAAGTCCACGCCCGCGGACAGCGCGCGGCGCTCCAGCAGGCTCTCGACCTCGTACTGCGGGGTGATCAGGAGGAAGGGGAAGCGGGACGCGAGCCGGGACAGGTCGAGCGAGAGGCGGCCGAAGAGCCGCATCCCGGTGAGGACGGAGCCCGTCTTGACCAGTTCGTCGGCGAGGCCGCGGGTGTCGAGCGCTTCGAGAGTGCGGGCGTGGACGGCGAAGGCGCGCGTCATGTTGCTGGTGCTCCGCGGGCGGCGCTCGACGACGGTGACCGACAGGCCGCGTGCGGCGAGGTCGCCGGCGAGCAGCATTCCGGTGGGTCCTGCACCCACGACGAGTACATCGACGGTGTCGGGGGCGTCGGGGGTGGAGTCCGTGTTCGTGCGGGTGCTGGGCTTGCTGGTCATGGCGGCCTCCTGAAGCCGTGTGCCAACGGTCATCCGATATCAACAGTTGTTTGCCAACGGATGTGGGTCAACGCTTGTTGGTAAATGTAGAACCGGCGCCACTGGCACGTCAACACCTGTTGGCCTACGATTGTTGGCATGACGACGAAAGCCCCCCGCCGCTCGGACGCGACGAAGGCCGCGATCCTCGAAGCCGCCCGTGAGCGGTTCGCCGCCGATGGCTATGAGCGCGCCACCATCCGGGCCATCGCGCGCGACGCGAACATCGACCCGTCGATGGTGATGCGCTATTACGGCAACAAGGAAGGGCTGTTCGCGGCCGCGTCCGTGATCGACCTGCGGGTGCCGGAGCTCGGGGCGCTGCCCGGGAAGCACATCGGAGCCGTGCTGGTCGCGCACTTCCTGGACCGCTGGGAGCAGGACGACGTGCTGACGGCTCTGCTCAGGGTCGGCGTCACCAATGACGCGGGGGCCGAGCGGATGCGGGCCGTCTTCGCGGAGCAGCTCGGTCCGATAGCTGCCGGTGTCTGCCCGGTCCCCGCCGAGGCCCCGCGCCGCGCGGCGCTCGTCGCGTCCCAGATCCTCGGGATGGCGCTCGCCCGCTACGTCCTGCGCGTCGCGCCCGCTGTCTCGATGCCTCGTGATGAGGTGATCGCCTGGCTCGCGCCCACCGTCCAGCGCTATCTGACCGCCGAGCAGCCGTAGTGAGTGCGGTGGTCCGGGCCCGCGGGGATGACGCAGGGGCAGTGTCTGCTTCGTACACTCTCTGCATGCCGCAGAAGTCCCCGGTCCGGCGCAGTGCTCTGCTGGCCGAGCTGTCCACCGAGTCGCGCCGCTACATGGCCGCGTACGCCCTCTTCAATCAGGCCGTCGCCGACCATCTGCGGATCCACCCCACCGATCTGCAGTGCCTCAACCTGCTCAGCCTCGAAGCGGAACCGGTCACCACGGGACGTATCGCGGAGCTGACCGGGCTCACCACCGGGTCGGCGACCCGGCTCGTCGACCGGCTGGAACGGGCCGGTTATGTGACGCGCGAGCGCGACGCGGCGGACCGGCGGCGGGTGCTCGTCGCGACCGTGCCGGAGCGGATGGCGGAGTTCGGCGCCGTCTGGGAGAGGTTGAGTCGGGACTGGGCGGCGATGTTCGAGACGTACGACGACGCCGAGGTGGCACTTCTCATCGCTCATATGCGGCGGACGGTCGAGCTCGGTGCGGGCCAGATCGCGCGGCTGCGGAGCGGGGAGTTCGATGCGGCACAGGGCGGGGCATAGGCGATCCGTCAGGGGTGTCGTGCGGATCGTGTCCGGCCGCGCCCCGCCTTACGGCTCTACGGGACCGGGCCGGTCTGATCCCGGGTGCCGAACTCGTGCACCGCGTCGGCGACGATCGTCTCCAGGTGGGAGTGGTGGGCGCCGCGCCAGTACACCCGGCCGCACTCCGTGCACTGCGCGAAGACGTCGTACGACTGCTGTGTGCCGTGCTCCAGCTGCTCCCGGACGGATTCCTTGTCCGCGTCGGCCAGTGGTCCGTTGCAGGCCGTGCACCGGGTCCACGGGGCCAGCTCCGGTGTGAACCGCTCCAGCACGTCCCGCAGCTGATCGTCCGGGCGATCGCTGTAGATGTACGCCCCCGCCCAGATCTCCCGCCGCCTCAGGAGTCCCCGGTCCCGGGAGAGAAGCACCCGCTGCTCCTTCGCCGACAGGGAGGCCAGCGCCGGGTCGCCGAGGTCCTCGCTCTCGTATGCGGCGTCGACGCCCAGCAGCCGCAGCCGCCGGGCGAGCGTGCCGAGGTGGACGTCGAGCAGGAAGCGCAGTGGCGCGCCCTCGACGCGCTGGGGTCGCGCCACCGCGCGCACCTCCACCAGTTCGCCCGCGCCCGGGATGTGCGAGACGGGGACGGGGCGGCCGTCCACGAGTAGTTGGCCGGCCTCGGTGAGCGGGACGCCGAGCGATTCCACGACATGGCCGAGCGTCGAGGCTCCGTCGGTGGTCACTGACGTGCGTCCGTTGCGGCGTTCATGGGCAACGAAGAGCCACAGTTCAGGGGCGACTTCGAGGTGGATCTCCGGTCCGTTCACGTCGTCAGCATGCCACCGGGCGGTCTGTGTGAGCCAGGGAATACATGGGCGTGGGGCAGCAGGCGGGGCGGGCAGGCTCAGGCGCGGAACGCGTCCGCATGCTCCTCGGCCCAGGTGGCGAACGTACGGGCCGGGTGGCCGGTCAGCTTCTCGGTCTCGCCGGTCACCTCGGCCGGTGAACCGTCCGTGGATGCCCAGTAACCGAGCAGTCCCTCGGCGACCTCCTCGGGGATGTGCGGGACCACGGATTCCTTCCAGGCCTCCCGGCTCACGGCGTTGACCGTGACGGGCTGCCCCGAGGCCGCCGCCAGCAGGCCGATCTGGTCGGCGGCTGTGAGCGATTCGGGACCGGTCAGGTGGTACGCCGCGCCCTGCAGCCGTTGCTCGGTGAGGACCGCGAGGGCGGCCTCGGCGATGTCCGCCTCATGGATCGGGCTGGTGTGGCTGCACGGGTAGGGCAGGTCCACGGCGCCGTGACTCCGTACCGCCGCGGACCACTGGTACGCGTTGGTCGCGAAGGCGCCCGGGCGCAGGACGGTCGTGGTGAGCGGCGAGGCGGCGAGCGCCTGCTCGACCGCGTGGTGGGGGCGGGCGATCGGGTTCTCCTGCGCGTCCGGGCCGAGTACCGAGCTGGAGGAGAGCAGCACGATGTGCCGGACTCCGGCTGCCTCCGCCCGGGTGAGGAACGAGTCGATCCCGGCCGGTTCGGCGTACAGGAAGACGGAGCCGACGCCGTCCAGCGCGGGGGCGAAGGTGGCGGGATCGGTGAGATCGCACGCCACGGCCGGCACTCCGGCGGGCAGGTCGAGCCGGGCGGGGTCACGGGAGGCGGCGCGCACGGCGTGGCCGCCGCGGTGCAGGAGCGAAACGAGTGCGGAACCGACGCGGCCGCGGCTTCCGGTGACGAGAGTGAGCATGACGGGGAGCTCCTTCAGTTATTTTGTGCGTAACGCATAAGCTGCGCAACGCAGATAAATATCCATGAGGGAGGCCCGCCCGTCAAACGTTCTGGGCGGGCCCGCGGGTGACGCCGGGCTGAGCGCTGCCGGTTACGGCACGACGCGGTAGTGCGTGGTGATGCGGCCACCCGCGCCCGGGTCGCCCTCGTCCAGAACATGGAAGGCGACCCCGGGCGGGGCCTCCGGGTCGATCAGCCCGTCGCCGCCTTCCCACGGCAGCCGCAGCGTCGATACGACTCCGGGTGCCACGAGCAGAGGCCGCCCGGCGAAGGTCGATGCCATCGGGGTGTGGGCGTGGCCGGTCAGGATCGCCGGGACGTTGTCGACGGGGCGCTCGGCGAGGAGTTGGGCGAACCGTGCCGCGTTGGTCAGGTTCGTCGAGTCCAGGTACGGGTGGTGGACGGCGGCCGGGGGGTGGTGGAACGCAGGAATGGCCGGGGTGTCGCCCAGCTCGTCGAGCGTGCGCGCGAGCCACTCCAGGGTCTCGTCGTCGAACCGGCCCGGGTCCTCACCCGGGATCGTCGAGTCGCAGAGCAGCAGGGCGTAACCGGCCACGTGGTGCAGCCGGTTGATGGGCGCGGTGCCGTCGCCCGTCCCCTCTCCCGCTTAGTCGGCCAGCAGGACCTTGCGGTACGCGGACCGGTCGTCATGATTGCCGGGGCACGGGAGGGCGGGCGCGGTCAGCGCGGCCAGCAGGCGGGCTGCCTCGGCGTACTCCTCGGGTGCGCCGTGGTCCGCGATGTCGCCGGTGACCAGGACCGCGTCCGGCTGCCGGACCAGGGAGTTGAGGTAGTTCACCACCCTGCTCGCGCGGTCCGTGGCGCGGGCCGTTCCGTCGAGATGCAGATCGCTGATGTGTGCCAGCAGCATCGGGTCCCCCGTCGCTCGGTGAAGCGGTGCTCGTGGTGATGGGCCAACGACCATGAGAATGGCTGCCGGATCCCCCTCGCAAGCCCCCGGGGCTGCGCCTACAGTTCCCGCATGAAGATCACCGACCTCGAACCCGGCGACCCCCGACTGGCCACGGACCTTCTTCCCGTGCTGCGCGAGCTCCGTCCGCATCTGACGGAGGACCTCTTCCGCGAGGTGTACGACAAGGGGTACCCGCAGGGGCTCCGCTTCACCGCCGTCCACGACGGCGACGGCGCATGCGTGGGTGCGGCCGGATGGCGGATCGTCGACAACACCAGCCAGATCCGCAAGCTGTACGTCGACGATCTGGTCACCGCCGAGCACGCCCGGTCCACCGGTGTCGGCCGCCGGCTGCTGGGGTATCTGGAGCAGCGCGCCCGGGAGGCCGGCTGCCTGGACCTGAGTCTGGACTCGGGCACCCATCGCACCGATGCCCACCGCTTCTATCTGCGCGAGCGGCTGAACATCGTCGCGTTCAGCTTCAACAAGCCTCTGGCCCGGAACTCGGACTGAGCCCGGGGCCTGGCCCGGAACCGAGCTCCGGAGTGAGGTCCAGCCGCCAGTCGTTCGTCAGCAGCGCATGGCCGGGCGGGTACTCGAAGTCGCACTCGCCGATCAGGACGAAGCCCACCCTGCGGCACACCGCGTTCGACGCGCCGTTGTCGACGGACGGGTAGGCGTGCAGGTAGCGGTGCTTGCGCTCGGCCCGCGCCTGCTCGACGACGGCCCTGGTCGCGGCCGTGGCGATGCCCCGCCCCTGGTGGCCGGTGAGGACGGCCCATCCCGTCTCGTACACCTCCTGGCCCTGCCAGGTGCGCTCCCAGAATCCGATCGTCCCCACGGCCTCGCCCCCGCCTCCGTCGGCCAGGGTGATCCGGAACATCCTGCCCCGGCCCGTGCGGTCCGCGCTCATCTCCACATAGCGGCCGTGGCGCACCATGAGCTGCTCCTCCGACTCCGGGCCGCCCAGATGATCCATCAGTTCCGGCGCGTTGACCCGGCGCAGGAGCTCCAGGTCGCCGTCCGACCAGGGCTCGATCCGTACGGGAGAAGCGGATGACGGGGGAGTGTGCTCCATGCGCCAACAGTAGGACGCGGCACTGACAATCAGCGCCCGGCGAGAGCCGCCGGCGCCACTCCGAGCGTCGTCGTGAAGTCCCTGACCAGGTGCGCCTGGTCGCTGTAACCGAGTTCCGCCGCGAGCGTGGCCCAGTCCACCTCGGGGTCGGTCTCGGCGCGTTCCAGCGCCTCGTGGATGCGGTAGCGCAGGATGACCCATTTGGGGCCGACGCCCACATAGGTGGCGAAGAGCCGCTGCAGCGACCTCGCCGACAGCCCTTCGGTGCGGGCGAGTTCGTCGACACGGCGGATCGTACGGTCGGTGCGGACGCGCTCGACCAGCGCCATCACGCGCTCGGCCTGCGGGTCGGGTTCCGGGACGAGCGCCAGCAGGTACGCGTCCAGCGCCGCGACCCGTGCGTCCTCCTCGGCCGGGTCCAGCACGGCCGCCACGGGCGCGGGTACGGCGAGGACCTCGTCCGCCATGAGCCGGCGGCCCGACCACCGCGACACCGGGTGGTCCGGTGCGAAGGGCCGGAAGCCGCCCGGCCGGAACTTCACCCCGCAGACCCGTCCCCGGCCCTCCAGTTTCTGGCTGAACAGCTGGAGCCCGATGCCCGCGACCTCCGCGAAGGGGGGTTCGCCGGCGCTCTCGTAGCGCTGGAAGACCAGGTTCACCGAAGGGTGCGGCACCACGTGCGAGACGTACGGCTCCGGCAGGTCCCAGTCGATCAGCCAGTAGTTCGCCACCTGCGTCCGCAGCCCGGGGTCGGGCTCGCGTCGGCGGAAGTGCACGTGCGAGAGGAGTTCGTGGGCGTCGACGATGCCGCGGTAGTCGCGTCGAGGACCTGACATGGCGGCGATCCTATGCCGCACAAAAGTTCGAGTCATCTGTGCCGCGTTTCTTCGGGAAGCGGGCGATCGCCGGATGCACGGTTGAAGCATGAAGAAGATCAGTGATTTGCTGGACGTGGCCGCACAGCGGGCGATTCCTGTGGTGCGCGGGATCGACGACGGCCAACTGGGCGATCCCACGCCGTGCACGGAGTACGACGTACGGGCCCTGGTCGATCATCTCTTCCAGGTGGTCGTCAACTTCCAGGCCCTGGCGGCCAGGGAGGAGCCGGACTTCGGCGCGAGGCCGACCGCGGTCACCGGCGACTGGCGCAGCCGCTTCGGCGAGGAGACGGCCGAGTTGGTGGCGGCGTGGGGCGCGCCGGGTGCGGACGAGGGGACCGCGGGTTCCATGGGGTTCCCCGCCAGAACCGTCGCGCAGATGGTGCTGGGCGATCTGACCGTGCATGCATGGGACCTGGCGCGCGCCACCGGGCAGGAATTCGTTCCGGACGAGGCCGTGGTGCGCGAACTGGGGCCCGGTATCGCCGACATGGCGCCGAACGCACGGAAGGCGAAGGTGTACGGCGAACCCTTTCCCGTGCCGGACAGCGCTAGCCCCTTTGAGCGGATGCTGGGTATGACCGGCCGCGACCCGGCCTGGCAGCCGCCCCGGGCGTGACCCCGGGGACACCCGGGGCGCTCGCGGTGCCGATGGTTTCCGCCGGCGTCGGCCTCTGTGCGGCCGGTTCCGGCGCTTCCGCGGCGCCGTAGAACGCACCGAGCGTCGCGTACGCCTCGTCGACGATCTCCTGCGCCGCCCCGGCCATCTCGCGCTCGGTGAGGCGGGCCGCCTGATGGGTGTACGGCGAAGGCGGCGCCGGGTGCCGGTGCCGCCACCAGTTCTCGCACCCTGCGTAGATCCCCCCGGCGAAGACCAGCAGGGGGATGGACAGGGCCAGCAGTGTGTCACCCATGGCAGGCCTCCTCGATGTCGATGCCCCGTATACGCCCACGTGGGCAGTATGGGTTGCATCGGCATGTCCGGCATACGCGCTGAAGATTGCTCTTCGGCCAATGAATGGCCGGATGTGGGCGTCAATCGGACACCCTCGGGTTGTCCGGAGTCCACACGTGCAGGGCGTCCCCGTCCCTGGACACCGTGTACCAGGTGCCGTCGCCGAGCGCCGTGGGCGTGCCGCAGACCGGGAAAGGGTACGCGATCTGGCCGGCAGGCCGCATTCCCGCCGTCTCCAGCAGCCAGTGCCGGACCGGGCCGAACTCCTCCTCCTGGTCCGTACTGGTGATCGCCGTCTCCCGGTCCAGGAAGCCGCACTCGTAGTCCCACATCACCTCGTCGGCCTCACAGTCGTCCGGATCCGCGTCGGGATGACGGGGCACGGCGTCCTCCGCATGCAGTTCGGCCACCACCTCGCCGTCCGCGACCCGGTGCAGGGCGAGCGAGTCCAGGTCGTGGGCCACGGTCAGGAAGTACTCACCGGTGGGGCTCACCGACGTCAGGATCCGCTCCTGCTCGCCGAACTGCTCCACGGAGAGCTCCACCCCGTCCCACCGCCCCCACAGCAGCGGTGCCCCGTCCTGGCCCTCGCCGACGCTCAGCCCCATCTGTGCCGGATCCGGGTGCGGTACGTGCTCCGAGCCCGCGGCCACGGTCTCCGCGTCCGCCCGGCCCAGCACTCGCCCGTCGGCGGCATCGATGACCAGCCACTCGTCGAGCGCCTCCGGATCCGGGCCGGCCGAGGCGACGGGGCCGCGGACATGGGCCCACACGAGCGACCCGTCCGCCGAGAACACTGCGGAGCCGCTGTCCGCGTACAGGTGCGTCCTGTCGTCCGCGTACTCCTCGTACGACTCGTGCAGGACGCGGCAGCCGCCCTCCCAGCAGCCGTGCCGCACCTCCCAGCGCACCACGCCCGCCGGATCGACGGCGCGCACCGCGTGCACTCCCGAGAAGACCGCGAGATCCCCGGCCGGCGCCACCGTGAACGTACCGAAACGGCGCGGCCACGGCGCCGGGAAGCGGGTCCGCGGTACGGCCCCGTCGTCCAGCCCGACGGCGACCGCCTCGGCATCTCCCCGCTGTATCAGCAGCCGCCGGTCCGGCCACCGCAGAACGGACGGGGCGTACGCGGCATCTCGCTCCCGGTCCAGGGGCGCGGTGAATGTGGCGACAAGACGCGCGGTTACGGCGCTGGTGATCATGGTTCCCCTCCCGAACGTGCAGCCTGCGGCGTGCACCAGAACAGGGGAGCACCGTAGAGCCCATGGGTGACAGCCGGGCTACGGGGTGGGGTCGGGACCGGCTCGGGGCGGTCGGGACGTGCGGGAACCCCGGCTCAGGGACGGACCAGGCGGGACGCCCGATGCCCCACGTCATGCAGAAGATGGCTGAAATCCTCCGCACGAAACGTGGCTTCCGGGGTGGTCGGCCGCCGAAGTCCGCCCCGGTCGACCACCGCGAGCGGCGCGCGGTGGAATGCGGTGTCAACCGCCTCAAGAGGCATCGGGCCGTGGCCACGAGGTACGACAAGTCGGCGGTCCGCTACCAGGGGACGTCCTCGTGGTGGTCGGCAACGAGTGGCTGTGACCGGCGCATTCAATGCACCCGCTAGTCGGCCAGCGAGGTCGCCAGCTTCTCCAGCGCCGCCATCTGCTCCTGCATGCCGGTCTCCATGCCGGACTGGATGATCGCGTCGCGGATGGTGCGGTCGGGCACCTCCGTGAGCATCCACAGTGACGTGCGCCCGTCCTTCTCGGTGAAGACGGCGGTGTTCACCGCGGCGTTCTTCTCCGCCTCCTCCGGGGTCATTCCCGGCGCACCCTCGAATACCTCGGTCCAGACGATCCGCTCCTCGGGAACGATCTCGCGGTACTCGCCGTGGAAGGCGACCTCGAATCCGCCGTCGGCCGTCATGACGTACCGCCACTTGCCGCCGACACGGAAGTCCATCTCGACCGTGTCCATGGTGCCGCGCTCGCCGCACCACCAGCGCTTGACCAGTTCGGGCGTGGTCCACGCCCGGTAGACCAGCCGGCGGGGCGCGTCGAAGTCCCGGGTGATGAGGATCTGGTCGTCCGCAGGCAGGGTGAGGGTCGCGGTGCAGTTGCTGGTCATGGTCTGTTCTCCGTTCTCTCGTCGTGGTGCTCTTGTCGCTTGAGGTCCTCGATGACGGCGTCCAGCCGGTCGAACCGCGCCGACCAGAACCGCTCGTATCTCCCGACCCAGTCGTGGATCGGCTTCAGCGCCTCGGCGTTGAGCCGGTAGAGCCGGTGTCGGCCGTCCTCCCGGACGTCCACGGCACCGACGTCCCGCAGGACGCGCAGGTGCTTGGAGACCTGCGGCTGCGTCAGCCCGAGCTCCTCGACCAGGGCGGTGACGGTGTGTTCACCGCCGGCCAGGACGTCGAGGATCCGCCGGCGCTGCGGTTCCGCCACCGCGTTGAACGCGTCTGCTGTCGTCGAGGCCCGTGCCATGGCAGCATCGTATGCCGATATGGGAATACGTCAAGCCTGCCATGCTGGTGCGGCAGCGCGGGGTGTGTGTCAGATGGCCGGGGATCCGGCAGGAGACGCAGCTCGCAGGCGTGTGGCGCCGCCTTGCGGCCACCTCCGGCGGCGCCGGAGCACTTTCACGACACGCCGGCCACACGGAAGCAGAGGCCGGCAATCGCGCTGCCGAGGTGGATGTCGAACTCCGGCGCGGCTCCTGCGCCGTCCCTGCGGGGACGGAGCAGACGCTCGGCGCCTACGCGCAGAAGCGGCTCGACGCGAACTCCGTCGGCCCGACGACCGCGCTCCGCCATGAGGTGACCGTCCGCAACCGCATCGCCCGGCACCTCGGCCGACGCGAGCTGCGGTCCCTCGGCCGGCCCTCGGCCAGCCACGAGGGCGGAGTCCGGAAACTCCGCCCGAAATCATCGAAACCTGAGGTCAGGGCCAGACCAGGCAGTACGCCTGATGCCCCGCGTCATGCAGGCGATGGCTGAAATCCTGCCACTCGTGCAGCAGTTGGTAGACGTTGAACGCGTCGCGCGGGCCACCGCGGTCCGGGACCGTGGACCAGATGAAGGCCGCGGCGCCGACCGACTCCTCGCCGACGCCGCGCAGCGGGTCGACGACCGTCATGGGGAGTTTGACCACGGCGTAGTCCGGATGCAGAACGACCAGTTCCAGCGGGGGGACCCTGTGCAGGGGTATGCCCTGGATGCCGGTGAGGACCATGGCCGCCACCGTCTCCGGTTTGATCTTGGTGAACATGCCGCCCATGCCCAGCTCGTCGCCGCCGAGCTCCTCGGGGCGCATGGAAATGGGCACCCGCGCGGCCGTGGCCCCGTCGGGGGCCCCGAAATATTTGTAGGTCACCCCCACCCGGCCACCACTCCCGCTTCCGGACTGCGCACTGCCGGCCTGAATGCCCTGCCGACGCTCGGCCTCACGCCGGTGCCGGCCTCGGCGGGCAGGCTCGGGCCCCAGGTCGCCGGTCCCTTCGCCCACTTCGCCACCGCGATGCATATCTCATCCATCCGACTACTACTTAGGAGACACAGCCCCCGCCGCGCAACCCGATCATCGTGCCAGTGACCTCCCCCACGGGCGTGGTGTGAAACACCTGTCCGCAAGACCGCCGGAGGCTCTGACACCATGGCTTGTGTGAGCTTTCCCTATGACGCCCCAGTTTTGCAGACGAGAGAGGGCTGACGTCCTTTCGTCATACGAGGAGATCACGCTTCCTGCTCATTGGCGGCCGGATTTCCGGCCCGGCCCCCCGACCTTCCGAATCGCAGATCAGGACCAAAGTGCCGTATTCATACGAAGCCCCAGTTTCGCAGACGCTTTTCGACCGCGCGTCCCTCGTGACGCCCGGTGGCGTGAACTCTCCCGTACGTGCCTTCCGGGCCGTGGGCGGTACGCCCCGCTTCATGGTGTCCGGTACCGGTCCGTACCTCACCGATGCCGACGGCCGTGAGTACGTCGACCTCGTGTGCTCGTGGGGGCCGATGATCCTCGGCCACTCCCACCCCGAGGTCATCGCCGCAGTCCAGGAGGCTGTCGCCCGCGGCACCTCGTTCGGTACGCCCGGTGAGGGCGAGGTCGCGCTCGCCGAGGAGATCGTGGCCCGGATCGAGCCCGTGGAGCAGGTGCGGCTGGTGTCCTCCGGCACCGAGGCGACCATGTCCGCGATCCGGCTGGCCCGCGGGTTCACCGGCCGGGCGAAGGTCGTGAAGTTCGCCGGCTGCTACCACGGGCACGTCGACGCGCTGCTTGCCGCCGCCGGGTCCGGGGTCGCGACCTTCGGTCTGCCGGACACTCCGGGCGTCACCGGTGCGCAGGCAGGCGACACGATCGTGCTGCCGTACAACGACCTGGAGGCCGTGCGGGCCGCGTTCGCCGCGCACCCCGGTGAGATCGCCTGTGTGATCACCGAGGCCTCGCCCGGCAACATGGGCGTGGTGCCGCCGCTGGACGGTTTCAACGCCGGGCTCAAGGAGCTCTGCGCCGAGGGCGGTGCGCTGTACATCTCCGACGAGGTCATGACCGGATTCCGTACCTCGAGGGCCGGCTGGTTCGGCATCGACGGCGTGCGACCCGACCTGATGACCTTCGGCAAGGTCATGGGCGGGGGCTTCCCGGCCGCGGCCTTCGGCGGGCGCGCCGATGTGATGGCGCATCTCGCCCCGGTCGGCCCCGTCTACCAGGCGGGCACCCTCTCCGGAAACCCGATCGCCACCGCCGCCGGTCTCGCCCAGCTGCGGCTGCTCGACGACGCGGCGTACGCGAAGGTCGACGCGGTCTCCGCGGAGATCCGGTCCCTGGTGAGCGAGGCGTTCACCAAGGAGGGCGTCGCGCACACGGTGTCCGCGGCGAGCAACATGTTCTCCGTGTTCTTCACGGACCAGCCGGTGCGCAACTACGAGGACGCCAAGAAGCAGGAAGCTTTCCGCTTCACCGCCTTCTTCCACTCGATGCTGTCGCAGGGCGTCTATCTGCCCCCGTCCGCGTTCGAGTCCTGGTTCGTCTCCACCGCCCACGACACGCAGGCCGTCGAGCGGATCGCCGCCGCCCTGCCCGCCGCTGCCCGCGCCGCCTCGGAGGCCACCGAATGAGCGAGACCAGCAGTACCAGCTCCGCAGACACTGCGCGCAAGGACATCACGGTCGTCCATCTGATGCGGCACGGGGAGGTGCACAACCCCGAGGGCGTGCTCTACGGACGCCGCCCCGGCTACCACCTCTCCGAGCTCGGCCGGCAGATGGCCGACCGGGTGGCCGAGCACCTGGAGAAGCGCGACATCACCCATGTCGTCGCCTCCCCCCTGGAGCGCGCCCAGGAGACGGCGACGCCGATCGCCAAGTCGCACGGCGTGGACCTGGCCACCGACGAGCGGCTGATCGAGGCGGCCAATGTCTTCGAGGGCAAGACCTTCGGGGTCGGCGACGGTGCGCTGCGCAAGCCGGACAACTGGAAGCACCTCACCAACCCCTTCCGCCCGTCCTGGGGCGAGCCGTACATCGAGCAGGTCGTACGGATGATGGGCGCCCTCGACGCCGCGCGCGACGCGGCCCGCGGGCACGAGGCGGTCTGCGTCAGCCACCAGCTGCCGATCTGGATCGTCCGGAGCTTCGTCGAGCGACGGCGGCTCTGGCACGACCCGCGCAAGCGGCAGTGCACGCTGGCCTCGCTGACCAGCTTCACGTACCAGGGTGACAAGATCGTCTCGGTCGGCTACACCGAGCCGGCCCGCGATCTGGTTCCCGCGCACCTGCTGGCCGGTGCGAAGCCGGTGAAGGGGAAGTCCAAGGCGTTCGGCGCGTAGCCGGGACTTCTCGACCCGCACGGGCCCCTGCCGATGTGCCGGCCGGGGCCCGTGGTGCGTTCGGGTCAGGGGCAAGGTCGGGTCAAGAGCGGGGTCTGGTCACGTAAAGAAATTTATGATAATCGGCGGAACCGTCGCGTTGGTTCGTCCATCTAAGCCTTCGCCAGTTTGTATGGACTTGAGCGGAAACGACCGCAGATGGGGACGCCATGCGCGACATCAGCCGAAGGAGTTTGCTCGGAGCGGGACTTGCGGCTGCGGCTGCAATCGGGGTGGCGGGCTGCAACTCGTCGGACCGCTCCACAACGGGGCGGCCAGGCCCCGGCAGGGAGGACGCGAGGGCGGACGGGAAAGCCGGAGGCGGGGAGAAGCGCGTCAGGGAGATAGGTGACGGTTCCACCGCGGACACCGGAAAGCAGCCGCACCAGCCTTCCGCGCCGGTCCCGCTCGAACCCGGACAGACCCCGCCGCAGTTCGTGATCTTTTCCTGGGACGGGGCGGGCGAGCTCGGCACAGGGCTGTTTCCGCGTTTTCTCGAACTCGCCAAGGAGCACGACGCGTCGATGACCTTCTTCCTCTCCGGGCTCTATCTGCTGCCCGAGTCGAAGAAATTCCGGTACCGGCCGCCGAACAACGAAATCGGCGCCTCCGACATCGGCTATCTCACCGACGGTCACATAAGGGAGACGCTCAAGAACGTCCGTCGGGCCTGGCTCGAAGGCCATGAGATCGGCACGCACTTCAACGGGCACTTCTGTGCCGGGTCCGGATCGGTCGCCAACTGGACGGCCGATCAGTGGCGGAGCGAAATCGATCAGGCCGTCTCCTTCGTCACCGAATGGCGCACCAACACCGGCTGGACCGATCTCGACCCGCTGCCCTTCGACTACCGCAAGGAACTCGTCGGCGGCCGCACCCCCTGTCTGCTCGGCCAGAACAATCTGCTGCCCACCGCGCGCCGACTGGGCTGGCGCTACGACGCGAGCTCGCCCGGTGGCACCCAGATCTGGCCCACGAAGCGCCAGGGCATATGGGATCTTCCGCTGCAGGGCATGCCGTTCCCCGGGCACACCTTCGAAGTGCTGTCGATGGACTACAACATCCTCGCGAACCAGTCGCAGAACACCACCCGGGGAATGCCGTCGCGCTATCCGGAATGGCGCACCCAGGCCACTCAGTCGTACCTCGCCGCATTCAACCGTGCGTACAGGTCGAATCGCGCACCCTTCTTCATCGGCAACCACTTCGAGGAGTGGAACGGCGGCATCTATATGGATGCGGTCGAGGAGACCCTCAAAAGGATCGCGGGGAAGCCGGATGTGCGGCTCGTCTCCTTCCGGCAGTTCGTCGACTGGCTCGACGTCCAGGATCCGGCCGTGCTCGCGAAGCTCCGTACGCTGGAGGTCGGCCAGTCGCCCGACGGTGGCTGGAACTCCTTCTTTAAACGGGCCTGACAACGGGCTTTACGGGCACCGAGGGGGGTGCGCAAGATCCCCGATACAGCCATGCGAAACTTTTCACATGAGCTCTGGCCGCGCACCCCGACGCCGCTTCACCCTGCTCGCCGCCCCCGCAGCGGCCGCCGCACTGGCGCTGACCCTGACCGCCTGCGGCGGCGACGGCAACAAGGCCGGTGGTGGCGGCAATTCGCACTTCGTCACGGGCAGTGGCGGAATCTCCACCGTGGCCAGGGCGGACCGCCAGGAAGCGCCGAAGCTCGACGGAACGACACTGGACGGCAAGCCCCTCGACATCGCCGACTACAAGGGCAAGGTCGTCGTGCTGAACGTATGGGGCTCGTGGTGCGGCCCCTGCCGGCTGGAGGCCAAGCACTTCGCGAAGGTGTCGAAGGAGACCGCGAGCCAGGGTGTCCAGTTCATCGGGATCAACACCCGGGACGCCGAGAAGGGCCCGGCGGTGAACTTCGAGAAGGACAACAGCATCACCTACCCGAGCTTCTTCGACCCGATCGGGAAGCTCATCCTGCGCTTCCCCAAGGGCACGCTGAACCCGCAGGCCATTCCTTCGACCGTGGTCATCGACCGGGACGGGAAGATCGCGGCCCGCACCCTCGTCGCCCTGGACGACGTCAAGCTCCACAAGATGATCGACCCGTTGATCGCGGAGAAGTGATTCCGTGCTCACCCTTGCCGCACTTCCGGGGCAGAACGAGACCGTGATGAACGGGGCACTGTTCGTCGCCCTGCCCATTGCCGTACTCGGCGGGCTCGTCTCGTTCTTCTCGCCGTGCGTCCTGCCTCTCGTGCCCGGCTATCTCTCGTACGTCACCGGCGTCAGCGGCACCGATCTGGCGCAGGCCAGGCGGGGGCGCATGGTCGCGGGAGCCTCGCTCTTCGTACTCGGCTTCACCGCCGTGTTCGTCTCCGGCGGCGCGCTCTTCGGCTTCTTCGGCCAGACGCTCCAGGAGCACAGCACCACGCTCTCCAGGGTCCTCGGTGTGCTGATGATCCTGATGGGGATCTTCTTCATGGGCCTGATGCCGTGGATGACCCAGCGCGAATTCCGTATCCACAGGAGGCCGGTGACCGGGCTGGCGGGCGCACCGCTGCTGGGCGCCCTCTTCGGGATCGGCTGGACCCCGTGCCTCGGCCCGACGCTCAGCTCGGTGAGCATCCTCGCGATGGACCAGGGCACCGCCGGACGCGGGGCGATACTGACCGTCGCCTACTGCCTCGGGCTCGGTGTGCCCTTCGTGCTCGCCGCGGTCGCCTTCCGCAAGGCGCTCGGCGCGTTCGGCTGGGTCAAGCGCCACTACGCATGGGTCATGCGGATCGGCGGCGTCATGATGATCGTGACCGGGCTGCTCCTGCTGACCGGTGTGTGGAGCAGCATGATGCAGGAATTGCAGGGCTGGTCCGACGGCTTCACGGTGGGGATCTGAGTTCCATGAGCAACACCAAGACCAACGCGGCCGACGAGCGCGCGAACGAGCGTGAGCGCGAGAGCCGGCAGGAGCGGGAGAACGCGGCCGAGCTCGGCGCGGCCGGCTCGCAGCTCTCCACTGCCCCGCGCGAAGAGGCCCTGGCCACGCTGCCCGCCATGGGCCTCATCGGCTGGGCGCGCTGGTTCTGGCGCCAGCTCACCTCGATGCGGGTCGCGCTGATCCTGCTCTTCCTGCTCTCGCTCGGGGCCATCCCCGGCTCGCTGATCCCGCAGAACAGCGTGGACGAGCTGAAGGTGCAGACCTTCAAGGAAGCCCACACCACCGTCACGCCGATCTACGAGAAGCTCCAGTTCTTCGACGTCTACAGCTCGGTGTGGTTCTCCGCGATCTACATCCTGCTGTTCGTCTCCCTCATCGGCTGCATCGTGCCGCGCACCGGCCAGTTCGGCGGCCAGCTGCGCAGCCGGCCGCCGGGCGCCCCCAAGAGGCTGACCCGACTGCCCGCCTACACGACGTGGCGCACCGAAGCCGAACCCGAGCAGGTCCGCGAGACCGCGCTCGCGATGATGCGCAAGCGGCGTTTCCGGGCACACGTGGACGGCGATGCGGTCGCTGCGGAGAAGGGCTATCTGCGCGAGGCCGGGAACCTGGTGTTCCACATCGCCCTGATCGTCATGCTGGTGGCCTTCGCCACCGGGCAGCTCTTCAAGTCCGAGGGCGGCAAGCTGATCGTCCAGGGCGACGGCTTCTCCAACACGCTGACGCAGTACGACGACTTCAAGTCCGGTTCGCTGTACGACACCGACTCGCTCGCCCCGTTCAGCTTCACCCTCGACAAATTCGTCGGCACGTACGAGCGCAAGGGCCCGCAGATCGGTACGCCCCGCAAGTACGAGGCCCACATCACGTACGCCGAGGGTGCGTACGGCAAGCCGAAGAAGGCGGTCATCAAGGTCAACGAGCCGCTGGTGGTCGACGGCTCCAAGGTCTATCTGATCGGGCACGGCTACGCCCCGGTCGTCTCCGTCAAGGACGGCAGGGGCAAGGAGGTCTACAAGGCCGCCGTGCCGCTGCTGCCGATCGACTCGAATGTCACCTCGACTGGTGCGATCAAGGTGATGGACGGCTACAAGGACGGGAACGGCAAGAGGGACCAGCTGGGCTTCCAGGCGTTCTTCGTGCCGACGTTCGCGGGCAACGGCAAGGGGACGATGTTCTCCCAGTTCCCGGCCGCGGACTTCCCGGTACTGGCCCTCAACGGGTACCACGGCAGCCTCGGTGTCGACTCCGGACTGCCGCAGAACGTGTACCAGCTGAACACCTCGAAGATGAAGGCGTTCAAGGACAGCAAGGGCGACAAGCTGAAGCAGCGGCTGCTGCCCGGCGAGACGATGAAGCTGCCGGACGGCGCCGGCTCGATCACCTTCGAAGGCATCGAGCAGTGGGCCAGCTTCCAGATCTCGCAGCAGCCCGCCAGCGGCTGGGCGCTCACCGGAGCCATCGCGGCCATCGCCGGTCTGGCCGGTTCGCTGTTCATCCAGCGGCGCCGGGTCTGGGTCCGGGCCGTACGGGGAGCGGACGGCGTCACCGTCGTGGAGATGGCGGGGCTGGGCCGCAGCGAGTCCGCGAAGCTTCCCGAGGAGCTGGCCGACCTCGCGGTCGCACTCCATGACATGGCGCCCACCGCGCCCGACGACGCATCTGCCGAAGCACTTTCCGAAGAACCTGCCGAAGGGGCTGAGAAGTGAATCTCGCCGCCGCAACCAACGAGAATCTGGCACACACCAGCAATGTGCTGATCTATTCGTCGATGGCCGTCTACACCCTGGCCTTCTTCGCGCACATTGCGGAGTGGGTGTTCGGCAGCCGCAGCAAGGTCGGCCGCACCGCCGCAGCGCTGACCGGGGACGGGGCCGCCGCCTCCTCGGCAAAGATCAAGGTCCAGGTCGCGCAGAAGGGTGGCGCCACCGCCGTACTGGACCGGCCGAAGATCATCACGAGGTCCGCCGCCGGCTCGCGGGACGTCCCGGACGGCCCCGGCGCCGCCGGTGGCACGTTCAAGGGCGACCTGTACGGGCGGATCGCGGTCTCCATGACCGTCGTCGCCTTCCTCGTCCAGGCCGGCGGTGTCGTCGCCCGCGCGATGTCCGTGCAGCGTGCCCCCTGGGGCAACATGTACGAGTTCTCGATCACCTTCTCCACGGTGGCCGTCGCCGCGTACCTGATCCTGATGGCGCTGAAGAAGAACGTCCGCTGGATGGGCCTGCTGCTGGTCACCACCGTCCTGCTGGATCTCGGCATCGCGACCACGGTGCTGTACACCTCCAGCGACCAGCTGGTGCCCGCCCTGCACTCGTACTGGCTGTGGATCCACGTCTCCACCGCCATCATCTGCGGTGCCGTCTTCTACATCGGCGCGGTCGCCACGCTGCTCTACCTGTTCCGCGACAGCTACGAGAACAAGCTGGCGAACGGCACCGAGCCCGGCTCCTTCGCCCAGTCCGTGCTGTCCCGGCTGCCCGCCGCGGCGACCCTCGACAAGTTCTCGTACCGCATCAACGCCGCCGTCTTCCCGCTCTGGACGTTCACGATCATCGCCGGCGCGATCTGGGCGGGCGACGCCTGGGGCCGCTACTGGGGCTGGGACCCCAAGGAGGTCTGGTCCTTCATCACCTGGGTCGCGTACGCCTGCTACCTGCACGCCCGCGCCACCGCAGGCTGGAAGGGCCGCAAGGCCGCCTACCTGGCGCTGATCGCGTTCGGCTGCTGGCTCTTCAACTACTACGGCGTGAACATCTTCGTCACCGGCAAGCACTCGTACGCCGGCGTCTGAACCGTTCCCGCGTACGGGTGCGGAACGCGCCCCACCGGGCCACGCTGGAACCATGACCGATGCACTCCCCGTGATCGAACGTGGTACCGCCGAGACCCACGGTGACCGCCACCTCATGCGGTTCACGCTCCGGCTGCCCCACCCCGTCCCACGGGTGTGGGCAGCCGTTGCCAGTTCCGAGGGGCTGCGGGGCTGGCTCGCCGCCGCCGACCCGTTCGAACCGCGCATCGGCGGGGCGATCACACTGCGCTGGCTGAATACCGACGCGGAGGGGAACGCCACGGTCGCCTCCGGCACCGTCACCGCCTGGGACGTCGAGCGCGTCGCCGAATACACCCTCGAAGGGGTGCACGGCCGGATCCGCTTCCACCTGGAGCCGCCGCGCGGCGAACACGTGCTCCTGCGCTTCAGTAACGAGTTCCATGGCGACGACGCGCTGCGGCTGGACTGTCTGGCGGGCTGGCACAACCACTTCGAGTACCTGGTGGACGCCCTGGACGGGCATCGGGCCGACTGGTCACGGTGGACGCCGGCCCGGTGGCGGGAGCTGCGTGAGAGCTACGGTGCGGAGGACGGCGGCAAGCAGTTCTGAGCCGGGGGCTTCCCCTCCGGCCAGGCGATCGCCACGAACCGCTGGGAGACGGTCGCCTGTCCGGAGGGGACCAGTTCCACCACCGGCACCGCCTTGTTGTACGGGTTGCCGTGGTTGTCCAGACAGATCCAGCCGCCGGCCCCCGACACCCGCAGCGACGCCTTCACCCGCGGCCACTGTTCACCCACGTCCGCCGGCTGCGGCAGCCGTTCGCGGTCCGGAGTGGCCTGCCGGATGGCGTGCACGGCCGTCGCCATCGCGTCGTGCGCGGTGATCACCTGGCCGTCGGTCAGATCGGCGTAGCCGGTCGGGCCGATCGGACCCACCGGTTTCTTCCCGACCAGCTCCAGCAGCTCCAGGAAGCTCCGGTAGTCCTCCGCGGAGCCGCCCGTCCGCACCGTCGACCCGCCCTTCCCCGCCGCCCAGGCGTCCGGGTGCGCGAGCGACGCGTACCGCACCGTCACCTTGCGGCGCAGTGCAGTCCGGTCGAGTTTCCTGTCGCCGCCGAGATACGAACCCTCGTCGCCGGTGAGCACGGTGAACGCCCGGTTCTGGCAGCCGCGGTCCCCGAGCGCGTTGATGAACTGCCGCAGCTGGGTGTGGCGCCCGGCGAAGAACACCGTCTCCGCGTCCGTGTCGCAGATCAGATGCGTGATCTGCTGGAACGTGTTGGCCGTGGTCCCCTCGTCGGTCGGGTCCTTCGGCGAGGTGAACAGCTGCGGCTCGTACCGGGTGCCCCTCACCAGTGTGGCGAATGCGGCCCTCAGTGTGTCGGTGTAGTTGTCGCCGGTACGGGTGTCCTGCACCAGCAGCGCCCTGTCGGCCTCCACCTTGCCGAACCGGGCCAGCGCGCGCGCCTCGTCCCGGTTGGTGGGGGAGACCCGGGCAAGCCCGGGGAACGGGTCGCCCTTCGGGCCGTTCGCGATGTCGTCCGCGGTGATCGTGGTGCCGACGACCGCGATGTGCGCCGCGGTCAACTCCTTGACCGCCGACTTCACCTCCGCACTGCTGGTGGCGACCCCCGAGACGGCCCGCAGTCGCTCCGGGGCACCCGTCATCGTCTTCAGACGGTCCACCGCCGGGCGCCAGAACAGGTTGTTCTTCCCGGTATTGGCGAGCACCAGGCGGATCTTCGGCACCTGGTCGTTCGACAGACGATTGGCCCGGTACTGCGCGGCGAAGGCGCCCTGCAACTCCCGCCGCATCTTCGTACTCGTCGAGTCGTCCGTCGCCGTCAGCGGCAGCAGCAGCGCGACCGTCACGTACTTGCCCGGCTTCAGCCCGGCGTTCTCCCGCCCGATCGCCGCCGCGACTTCGGTCAGCTTCGCCCTCCCGAAGTCGTAACCGGAGCCGGAGACACCGATGCACTCGTCACTGCCCTGCGGGCGCTCCACACCCGGCACGCACTGCCGGTTCTCCGGGGCGGTCAGCCGGCTGATGCCGTACCACCCGGACGTGATCACCAGCGCCCCGGTCACCACCGTCGTGACGGTCTTCTGCCGGGCCGTGTACCAGACGCGATAACGCAACGGATTACGCATACGAGCCACCGTCCCCCTGGGTCCGTCCTGGTCCGTGCACGGGCGCCGGCGGCCCCGGCGGCATGGACAGCGGCCGCCACGCCCTGATGTCCTGCGGCCAGTGCGTCGCCGCGTCCCACAGCACGCTGTTGCCCGTCGGGTGCCTTCCGGACAGTTGCCGCAGCTCGAACGCCATCTTCTCGGTCACCTCGTCGTCCGGCAGCGCCAGCGGATCGGAGAGCAGCCACACCGCATGGAGCAGCCGGCGAAGCTGCAACTGCAGCCGGGCCGCCTGCTCGTCGAGCCCGGCAAGCCCCGTTTCCTCGTCCGGCAGCAAGCCCGCCGCCTCCCGGCCCAGGGCGACCGCCCGCCGCGGATCGGGACCGCCGCCGCCCGGGGGGCGCGGATACGGCGCCGAGGCGATGAACCGCAGCGCATCCAACCAGCGCGCCACGTCCCCCAGCTCGAACTGCACCCGCAGATGTGTCACGCACGCCCCCGCCCCGCCCAGCACCAGCTCCTGGTGCAGCCGGTGCGGGACGCTCGGGAAGCTGCCGCCGGGCACATACGCCCCGCGCAGCGACTCGTGCACCGCCCGCCACACTGCGTAATGCGGATGGTCGCCGTCCTGGAACCGCAGCCGGTGCAGCAGCAGCGAACGCAGCAGCGGATCGGCGACGAAATGGTCGGGGCCGACCTGCCAGTCCTCCGCCCGCAGCAGATCCCGTACGAGCAACGCCACGTCGCCGTCCATCGGGACGCCGCGCAGCCGGGTCCTGGCCAGCAGCCGCGCCGACTCCTCGCCGTGCGCGGCCGCCAGCACACTCAGTACGTCCGGACGCTGCCCCGGCAGCAGCTGCCTCAGCAGTTCGTCCGCCACCCGCACCGGCGGCCGGTCCTCGCGCAGCTCCACCGTGCAGTCGAGCAGGGCGCCCGGCACCAACGTCGCCGGTTCGCGTGCCTCGCCCGCCGCCTGCGCGAACAGCGCCACCCCCAGCGGCCGCCCCCCCGTCAGCCGGTGCACCCCGCGGGCCAGCCCGGCCGGGGTGCGGCCCGCCGGGTCGAACCGATCGAACGCCGCCTGCACATGCGAGGTATTCAGCGGGGTGAGGCCCACCGCGAGGATCCCGGACGTCACCTCCGTGGACCGTGCCCAGTGGCTGCCGTGCGCCACCTCCGGCAGCCGGCGCCGCACCGCATGGCTCAGCCCCTCGTGGTCCCGGACCCGGGACGAGGCGAACACGGCGATCTGATCGCGGCCCCCGGCGGCGCGCCGCCGCAGCACCGGCTCGACCAGCTGCCGTCCCAGCACCGTGTGCGCATTGTCGAGCAGCAGCACCGGGCGTCCCCGGCGGGTGCCCCGCGCCGTACCCCGGTAAGCCCGGACCAGGTCCTCGACCAGCGCCAGCACCAGATGGTCCTCGGCGCGGCGACGCAGATCGCCACCGCGCTCGAAGTCCACGGCCAGCTGCCGCAGCCCGATCCGGCCGTTGCCGCCCGCCTGCGGATAGGTCCCGTACCAGTCGGCCGAACGCCGCTGGATGCGGCTGAACGTCTCCTCCAGCACCGTCTCCACGGTCGCCTCCGCCAGCAGCCCGGCCATGGGGACCATGGAGTCGAGCGTGGTGGCGGCCAGCTTCGTCAGCACCTTGGTGACCCAGCCGGTCGCCGCCTCCCCCTTGGAGTGCACGGTGGCCAGCACCGGGCCGAGCGACTGGAGATCGCGCTGCGCCCGGCTCTCGTCCTCCCGGGTCCACGAGATGGAGGCGACCGCGACCAGACCGAGGCTCAGCCGCGGGAACTGCACCGAGGGTGCGGCCCGCACCCGGGCCGCGAACTGGGCGACGAGATCGGGCAGCGCACCGATGACGGGCGTCCAGCCGGGACCGGGATCCTCGGGCGGGGTGACGGCCTCGCAGTCGGCCAGGGCGACCGGCGTGATCTCCCGGTACACATGTCGTAACTGTTTGAGCACCGCGGTCTTGCCCATGCCGCGCCCGCCGGTCAGCACGACGACGGGTGGATCGTCGCGGTGCTCGTACGCGGCCCTGGCGGAACCGTAGGGGGTGAGACCTGTCAGACGCGCCGCAAGTCCGTCGTTGCCGAAGATCGCTTCGCGTCCGTACAGTTCTCTGTCCACAGCACCCCCAGTGCCGACGCCTGACCGAACTGCCACACCGTCAACTTCAGGATATCGGGCTGGTGTTGGAGGGGGGCGAGGATTTTCGAACGCTATTCGGTACCGATGTCCTCGTTCCAGAGGTCGGGATGGTCGCGGATGAACTCCCGCATCAGGGTGATGCATTCGGGGTCGTCGAGCAGCACGACCTGGACGCCGTGCTCGGCCAGCCAGTCGTGGCCGCCGTGGAAGGTTGCGGCCTCGCCGATGACCACCCGGGAGATGCCGAACTGGCGGACCAGGCCGCTGCAGTACCAGCAGGGCGAGAGCGTGGTGACCATGGTCGTGCCGCGGTACGAACGCTGCCGGCCGGCAGCGCGGAAGGCGGCGGTCTCCGCGTGCGTGGACGGATCTCCGTCCTGCACACGGCGGTTGTGGCCCCGGCCGAGGAGCGTGCCGTCCGCGGCGTAGAGGGCCGCGCCGATGGGGATGCCGCCCTCGGCGAGGCCGGCGCGGGCCTCCGCGAGGGCGGTGGCGAGCATGGTCCGGTCGTTCATGCGCGTCCTGTCCTGGTGGTCGGTGCGCGGGGGCGGCGCCCCCGGATGGCCGCTGTTCCCGGACCGCCGCTCATCCGCGTGGTGCACGCGGCCCTCGAAGCGCCCGGCCCCGCAGGAGCGGCCGGCCCGGCTGCCCCTGCCGGGCCGGCTGTTGCATCCGTGAGCCTTTGCGCTACGAGGCGGGCGGAGCGGACTCCTCGGGACCGGCTCCGCTCTCCCGGCGCTTGAGCTCCTCCTCGCGGCGGCGCAGATCGGCCTCCCAGTCCTTGAGGAGCGACTCGTCCTTCTTGTTCTCTTCCTTCAGCGCCTTCAGGAAATCCGGATTGTCGTCCGGCGCCACCCACTCGTGGCGGTGATTGCGGTGCCATTCGGAGGGTGTACGGCCTCCGGCGGGCACCTGGCGCAGCTTGCCGGCGGCCAGCCACACGATCGGGCCGACGATCCAGAAGAGCAGGATGATGAAGACCCAGGCGATCTTCGGCAGGTGCTTGGCCTCGTCCTCCGGGGTGTTCAGACAGTCGATGAACGCGTAGATCGTCAGCGCCAGAGGCAGGAGATAGATCAAGGCCCGGAACATGGTGGAAGGGTCCCCCCACGGAGAGATGGCGGGGCACTGTCCCGCCCCGGTGACGGGCCCAGGGTAGCCCGTGGCCGATACTGGACCGCATGGCTTACGACGATCTTCGTTCCCTCCTCCGGGCGCTGGAGCGCGAGGGCGAGCTCAAGCGCATCAAGGCCGAGGTCGACCCCTACCTGGAGGTCGGCGAGATCGTCGACCGGGTGAACAAGGCGGGCGGGCCCGCGCTGCTCTTCGAGAACGTCAAGGGCTCCTCGATGCCCCTGGCCATGAATGTCTTCGGGACCGACCGGCGGCTGCTGAAGGCGCTCGGGCTGAAGTCGTACGCCGATATCAGCGACAAGATCGGCGGCCTGCTGAAGCCGGAGCTGCCGCACGGCTTCGTCGGAGTGCGCGAGGCGTTCGGCAAGCTCGGCTCGATGGTGCACGTGCCGCCGAAGAAGGTGAAGTCGGACAGCGCCCCCGTGCAGGAGGTCGTCCTCACCGGCGACGACGTGGACCTGGACCGGCTGCCCGCACTCTTCACCTGGCCCGAGGACGGCGGCTCCTTCTTCAACCTGGGGCTCACCCACACCAAGCACCCGGAGACCGGCGTACGGAACCTGGGGCTCTACCGGCTCCAGCGCCACGACCGGCGCACCATCGGGATGCACTGGCAGATCCACAAGGACAGCCGCAACCACTACCAGGTCGCCGCCAAGCGCGGGGAGCGGCTGCCCGTCGCGATCGCCTTCGGGGCGCCGCCCGCGGTGACGTACGCGTCCACCGCCCCGCTGCCCGGGGACATCGACGAGTACCTGTTCGCCGGGTTCATCCAGGGCAAGCGGATCGAGATGGTCGACTGCAGGACCGTGCCGTTGCAGGTCCCGGCGCAGGCGGAGGTCGTCATCGAGGGGTGGCTGGAGCCCGGGAAGATGCTTCCCGAGGGGCCGTTCGGCGACCACACCGGGTTCTACACGCCGCAGGAACCGTTCCCCGCGCTGACCATCGACTGCGTGACCATGCGGAAGCGTCCGCTGCTCCAGTCGATCGTGGTGGGCCGGCCGCCGACCGAGGACGGGCCGCTGGGGCGGGCCACCGAGCGGTTCTTCCTGCCCCTGCTCAAGATCATCGTGCCGGACATCGTGGACTACCACCTCCCGGAGGCGGGCGGCTTCCACAACTGTGCGATCGTCTCGATCGACAAGAAGTATCCGAAGCACGCCCAGAAGGTGATGAGTGCCATCTGGGGCGCGCACATGATGTCGCTGACCAAACTGATCGTCGTCGTGGACTCCGACTGCGACGTCCACGATCTGCACGAGGTCGCCTGGCGGGCGCTCGGCAACACCGACTACGCCCGGGACCTCACCGTCACCGAAGGCCCGGTCGATCATCTCGACCACGCCTCCTACCAGCAGTTCTGGGGCGGCAAGGCGGGCATCGACGCGACGAAGAAGTGGCCCGAGGAGGGCTACACCCGGGACGGGGGCTGGCCGGACATGGTCGAGTCCGACCCGGAGACGGCGGCGAAGGTCGACCGCCGGTGGAAGGAGTACGGGCTGTGAGTGCGGCCGAAGCGACGCTGGGCCCCGGGCCCGCGCAACCGACCGGCAGGGTCAAGGCGTTCTTGCGGCTCGTGATGATCGAGCACTCGGTCTTCGCGCTGCCCTTCGCCTACATCGCCTCGCTGACCGCGATGTTCCACCTCGACGAGAACATCCACTGGGTGCGCCTGCTGCTCGTCACCGTCGCGATGGTCGGGCTGCGGACATTCGCCATGGCCGCGAACCGGATCATCGACCGCGAGATCGACGCCCGTAATCCGCGTACCGCCGGCCGTGAGCTGGTCACCGGTGCCGTCTCCGTGAAGTCGGCGTGGACCGGCGCGCTCGTCGCGGTCGTCGTCTTTCTCGGCGCCGCCGCGCTGCTGAACCCGCTGTGCCTGGCGCTCGCGCCGATCGCCGTCGTGCCGATGGTCGTCTATCCGTACGGCAAGCGGTTCACCCACTACCCGCACGCCATCCTCGGCATCGCGCAGGCCATAGGGCCCATCGGTGCCTGGCTGGCGGTCACCGGCAGCTGGTCGTGGGACGCGGTGATACTCGGTCTCGCGGTCGGCGTCTGGATCGGTGGCTTCGATCTGATCTTCGCCTGCCAGGACGTCCAGGCGGACCGCGCGCACGGTGTGTTCTCGGTCCCGGCCCGCTTCGGGATCCCGGCCGCGCTGTGGGGGGCACGGGTCTGCCATGCGGTGACGACCGGGCTGCTGGTCTGGTTCGGTCTGGCGACGGATGCGGCGCTGTTCTACTGGGCCGGCATGGTGATCGTCGCCGTGGCGTTCGTGTACGAGCACCGCGTGGTGCGGCCGCACGATCTGTCCCGGCTGAACCGGGCGTTCTTCTCCGTCAACGGATTCATCGGGATCGCGCTGTTCGCATGCGCCCTGCTGGACCTGCTGGTGCGCGGCCTCACACCGTGAAGGCGGGGGGTACGGGGCGGGTGGTACGGCGTGGGCGGCGGAACGCGAACGCCGCGCCCACCCCTCCGGCCAGCCCGAACAGATGCCCCTGCCAGCTGATCCCGGAGTCGGTCGGCAGGACCCCCCACAGCAGTGAGCCGTAGACCGCGGCGATCACGACGCCCACCACGATGTCGAGCGGCCTCCGGTCGACGAAGCCGCGGACCAGCAGATAGCCGAAGAGGCCGAAGACCACGCCGGACGCGCCGAGCGTGACGGTGTGCGGTGGCGCGGTCAGCCAGACGCCGAGGCCGCTGACGACGATCACGGTCAGGACGACGGCGGCGAACCGGCGTATCCCGCCGAGGGCGGCGATGAAGCCGAGGACAAGCAGCGGGACGGTGTTGGAGGCGAGATGGTCCCACCCGCTGTGCAGGAACGCGGCGGGCACGATGTCGAGGAGTTCGGCCGGCTCGCGCGGAGTGATGCCGTAGGTGTCGAGCGCTTGGCCGGTCGCCGTGTCGATGCCTTCGAGCACCCACAGCAGTGTGATCCAGCCCAGCATCAGCGCGCCGGCCGTCATCGCCCGCGCGGAGGTGCCTGTACGGGTACCGGTCATGGCCGCCCCCTGTCCTTGGCCGTCGACGGCCTGTCCTTCATCTGTCGGAACGCACGGAGCCCCTCGCTCGGTTCCGCGACTTCTGCGCCGGATAGGCTCGGGGGCGTGGAATCCGGGACTTCAGTGAGTCAGCAGCAGCGGCAGCCTTGGATTGTCGGGGTTTCAGGCGCTTCAGGTACACCATTCGCCGCCGCCGTGCTGCGTGGTCTGCTGGCCGCGGGCGAGAGCGTCGACCTGGTGGTGAGCCGGGCCTCGCGGCTGACGCTGCTGGACGAGACCGGCATCGCCTTCCGCGACGCACGCTGGCAGGAGGACCTGCGGAGCTGGCTGGCCCGCGGCGCGGACGGGAAGCCGCACACCTTCGAGGTGGGCGATGCGGAGCTCGACGGCGTACAGCACTGGGCGGCCGGCGATCTCGCGGCCGGGCCGTCCTCGGGGTCGTACCCGGCGAAGGGGATGCTGATCGTTCCCGCCTCGACGGCCTGTGTGGCCGGAGTGGCGCTCGGGCTCTCGAAGGATCTGCTGCAGCGGGCCGCGAGCGTGACGCTCAAGGAGCGGCGGAAGCTGGTCGTCGCGGTGCGCGAGACTCCGCTGAACGGTCAGACCCTGAAGCATCTGGTGACCCTGGACGAGGCGGGCGCCGTGGTGCTGCCCGCCTCTCCGGCGTTCTATGCGGGCGCGACGCACATCCAGGATCTGGTGGACTTCGTCGCGGGGCGGGTGCTGGACGCGGCAGGGGTGCCGCACCAGCTCTACCGCCGGTGGGAGGGGAAGCTCGGTGGCTCCCGCGACTGAGGCCGGGTTCGCCCCGGCGGGACTCAGCGCTTCTTCGGGGCGCGCGGGGTGCGGGTCTTGTCGATCCGGTGCGCGGCGGCGGGCTGGTGGGCACGCGAGCGGTTGGCCAGGTCCTGCAGCTCGCGCATCCGGGCGTAGGCCATCTCGATCGTGTACACGGTGTTGTCACTCCTGAGGATTCGAAAGCACTTCTTGGAATATCTGAAAGATTTACAGGGCCTGAGCTCTGTATGCCTTAGATTCTACACGTAGACTCGCGGTACTGCTGAACAATGGAAGGTTTCAGTCATATGGACGCGGTGGACAGGCAGCTCATCCAGGCCCTGAGGGAGAACGGCAGGGCCTCGTACGCCGAGCTGGGACGGCTCGTCGGGCTCTCCGGGCCCAGCGTCACCGACCGCATCAACCGGCTGGAAACCGCCGGTGTCATCACCGGGTACCGCGCCACCGTCGACGCCGCCTCCCTCGGGCTCGGGGTCACGGCCCTGATCGGCATCTCGCTCTCCGACGCTGCCGACCACGAGGACGTCGCGCGCCGGCTCAAGGACCTCGCGGAGATCGAGGACTGCTGGTTCATCGCGGGCGACGACTCGTTCATGCTCAAGGTGCGGGTCGGTGATGTCGACGGCCTGGAAAGGACCATCCGCCGGCTCAGCGGCACGAAGGGCGTCTCCCGGACCCGTACGACGATCGTGCTCTCCACCAAGTGGGAGAACCGGGTCGGGGAACTCCCCGAGGAGTCGTAGGCGTAACGTGGTGGAGCCCCCGGGTGACCGGGGGTTTCTGCCGGTGTCACGGTGGAATCCGGTGGAACGCACAGCACGTCAGAGACACCTGGGAGGCAGCCGCATGGATGTTGGGCTCAAGCGCGAGCTGGAGGAGAAGGTCCGCGCGGGGGAGCGGCTGACCCGTGAGGACGGCATCGCCCTCTACGAGTCGGACGACCTGGCCTGGCTCGGCGGCCTTGCCCACGAGGTGCGCACGCGCAAGAACGGTGACGTCGTGCACTTCAACGTCAACCGGCACCTCAACATGACGAACGTGTGCACCGCCTCGTGCGCGTACTGCTCGTTCCAGCGCAAGCCGGGCGAGAAGGACGCGTACACGATGCGCATCGAGGAGGCCGTCCGCCTCGCGAAGGCGATGGAGGGCGAGAATCTCACCGAGCTGCACATCGTCAACGGGCTGCATCCCACTCTCCCGTGGCGCTACTACCCGCGCTCCCTCAGCGCGCTGAAGGAAGCCCTGCCGCAGGTCTCCCTCAAGGCGTTCACCGCCACCGAGATCCACCACTTCGAGACGATCTCCGGGCTCTCCGCCTCCGAGATCCTCGACGAGCTGATCGAGGCCGGTCTGGAGTCGCTGACCGGTGGCGGCGCGGAGATCTTCGACTGGGAGGTCCGCCAGCACATCGTGGACCACGACACCCACTGGGAAGACTGGTCGCGCATCCACCGCCTCGCGCACGAGAAGGGTCTGAAGACCCCGGCGACGATGCTGTACGGGCACATCGAGGAGCCGCGTCACCGCGTCGACCATGTGCTGCGACTGCGCGAGCTGCAGGACGAGACCGGTGGCTTCCAGGTCTTCATCCCGCTCCGCTACCAGCACGACTTCGTGGACATGAAGGACGGCAAGGTCCGCAACAAGCTCCAGGCGCGGACGACGATGGCGACCGGCGCCGAGGCACTGAAGACCTTCGCGGTCTCGCGTCTGCTCTTCGACAACGTCCCGCACGTCAAGGTCTTCTGGGTGATGCACGGCGTGCAGACCGCCCAGCTCGCGCTGCAGCACGGCGCGGACGACATGGACGGCTCGGTCGTCGAGTACAAGATCACGCACGACGCGGACAACTACGGCACGCCGAACAAGCTCGGCCGTGAAGACCTGCTGGACCTGATCCGGGACGCGGGCTTCCGCCCCGTCGAGCGCAACACCCGGTACGAGATCATCCGCGAGTACCCGGGGCCGGACGCGGACCGTCGCGAGGCGCCGCAGCCGATGCGCGTCTGACGCCCGGCACGTCCCTGCGTACCGCTCCGTACGAAAGCCCCGGCCGCCGTCCCCGGCCGGGGCTTTCTCGCGTACTGGACGGTTCTTGGGCCACCCATTCGGTAATAGGTAATCTGCCGTCATGGCACTTACTTTTGAGCTCGACCCCAAGTTCGACGGCACGCTGCGGGACGGCATCATCGCGCTCTGGGTCGATGTCTCCAACGCGGGCGGAGCCGTCGGCTTCATACCGCCCGTCACCACCGAGGAGATCCGGCCCGAACTGGTCAAGCATCTCGTCTCGATGGCCGAGGGGCGCACCCGGCTGCTGGTCGGGTACGACGAGGAGGGTGCCGTCGCCGCCACCGCCTTCCTCACCCACAACACGCACCGGCTGATGACCCACTGGCTCTGGATCTACACGGTGATGGTCCACCCCCGGCACCAGGGCAAGGGCTACGGTCGCGGTCTGATGTCCGCCGTGGCGGAGGCGGCCCGCGGGTTCGAGGGCATCGAGGCGATCCGGCTGACCTGCCGGGGCGGCACCGGCGCCGACCGTTTCTACATGTCGTGCGGTTACAAGGAGGTCGGACGGGTGCCGGGCGCGATCCGGGTCGCCGACGGGGACGACCGCGACGACATCATCATGCTGCTCCCGCTGGACTGACCACAGGGATCCGTCGGCTGTTCCTGCCCGCCGAAGCGATCGATTTCGGGGCATGCTTCACTGGTCGGGCAGGATTGTCGTACCCAGAGAGAAGGCCAGCCGTGTCCGCTGCCAAGCCGAGCGCAACGATCCGGTACACCTTGATGCGCCTCAGCATCTTCGTCGGCTGCCTCGCCGTCGTTGCCGTGGCTGTCACCTACGGTCTGCTGCCCTCCGGGCTCGGCGGGTCCAACGCCATCTGGATCATCCTGCTGGCCCTGCTTCTCTCCGCGCCCCTCAGCTACGTCCTGCTGCGCAAGCAGCGCGACGAGATGTCCGCGCAGATCGCCCCCAGGATCGACCGTGCCAAGGCGCGGCTGGCGGCGAACCAGGACCAGGAGGACGGCGTCGCATAGCGAGGCGCGTGGAGCCCGTGAGGGCGATGTGAGGGCCAGGTAAGGGATACGTAAGGTTCCTCACACCTGTAAAGATTTTCTTCGGAACCCCAGTACCGAGCTTCCCGCTCATGTACTGGGGTTTCGCCGTTCCCCGGGGCCGGGCGGGTCATGGTTTCCCCAAAGAAGACCTTTGAGGCTCTCAAAGTTCAAGTGTTAACGTGTTCGACATGAAGACAGCTGTGCGCCCCCGCCGTTCTACGAGCATTCCGCTCGTGGCGCGCCTGCATGTCGATCTCTGCCGCTGTATGTCCGCGGTCTGTTAGCCGCTACGTCGAACCGGCACCATGCAGCGGCGCCGCCCCTGACGCGGGCGCCGCATCCCCGTCCCCCGTCTCGTTCCCGTGCGCCCCGATGCGTCACGTCAGGAGTGTGTCCGTGTCCGCGAATCCCGCGTCCGCCACCGCCGGCACCGGCAAGCCGTCCGGCTCCGGTTTCCGCATACCCAAGGTCCCGTTCTGGGCCCAGATCATCGCCGGTCTCGTCCTCGGCGTGCTGCTCGGGTGGCTCGCCCGCAGCCAGGACATCAACTGGCTCTACACCACGCTCGACAAGGTCGGCCACATCTTCGTCCAGCTGCTGAAGCTGGCCGTCGCGCCCCTCGTCTTCTTCGCGATCCTGGTGTCGATCACCAACCTGCGCAAGGTCAACAACGCCGCCCGGCTGGCCACCCGCACGCTGCTCTGGTTCATGATCACCTCGCTGATCGCGGTCGCCATCGGCCTTGCGATCGGTCTGATCACCAACCCGGGTTCGGGCACCGGTCTGACCCCGAAGGACGGCAAGCTGCCGGAGGGTGCGGGCTCCTGGCTCGACTTCCTGACCGGCATCATCCCGGAGAACGTGATCACCCCGTTCACCGAGCTGAACGTCCTGCAGATCGTCTTCATGGCCGCCGTCGCCGGTATCGCCGCGCTCCAGCTCGGCGAGAAGGCCCAGCCGATCCTCACGCTGAGCGAGTCGATCCTGGAGCTCCTCCAGAAGGCCCTGTGGTGGGTCATCCGCCTGGCTCCCATCGGCACCATCGGCCTCATCGGCTATGCGATCGCCGACTACGGCTGGGACCTGATCGGCAAGTACGCGACGTTCACCGCCGATGTCTACATCGGCTGCGCCCTGGTGCTGTTCGGCGTGTACCCGCTGCTGCTCGCCACCGTCGCCAAGGTCAACCCGGTTCAGTTCTTCAAGGGCGCCTGGCCCGCGATCCAGCTGGCCTTCGTCTCCCGCTCCTCGGTCGGCACGATGCCGGTCACCCAGAAGGTCACCGAGCGTCTCGGCGTCCCGAAGGAGTACGCGAGCTTCAGCGTCCCGTTCGGGGCGACCACGAAGATGGACGGCTGCGCCGCGATCTACCCGGCGCTGGCGGCGATCTTCATCGCCCAGATCTTCGACGTGCAGCTGGGTGTCGGTGACTACATCCTGATCGCGTTCGTCTCGGTGATCGGCTCGGCGGCCACCGCCGGTCTCACCGGTGCGACGGTCATGCTGACTCTCACGCTGTCGACGCTGGGTCTGCCGCTGGAGGGTGTGGGTCTGCTGATGGCCATCGACCCGATCCTGGACATGATGCGTACGGCCACCAACGTGGCCGGCCAGGCCCTGGTGCCGGTGATCGTGTCGGCCCGCGAGAAGATCCTCGACCTCGACGCGTACCACTCGGCCTCGTCCTCCCCGATCGACGACATCGAGGTGCGCGACGCGGAGCAGCAGGTGAGCGTGCCGGTCGCCGCGTAGTACGACCACAGATTCCGCGAAGCGCCCCCGGTCCGTCCGTCGACGGACCGGGGGCGCTCGCCGTTGTGCGCGCGTGGACCGGCACCTCAGGGAGCGGTGCCCGCCGCGACGAAGAGGGGGAGGGCGAGGAACAGCCGCCCGGTTCGGGCGCGTGCGCGCTGGTCCGCGGTCCAGGCCGAGGCCTCCGCGGCGGTGAGGGCGCCCGTGTCCCTGGCCGCCTCTGCCAGTCCGGTGAGCATCGGCAGCGCCGCGGCGTCGGTGAGGACTGCCGTACGCACCTCCGCCACGACGTCCTCGAACCCTGCGTCCAGCAGCAGATTCCGCTGACGGCGGGCGGCCCGGGGGCTCGGTACGGTGCCGGCCCGCGCGTGCACGACGGCACGGGTGAGTGCGGGGTCGTCGGAGTCGATGACGAACGTGTCCCAGTCCTGTCCGATGAGGACGGCCCGCCCGCCGGGGATCAGTACGCGCCGCGCCTCGCGCAGTGCGGCAGCGGGGTCGGTGAGGGCGTGGAGCACCTTGTCGGCGCGGTAGCCGTGCAGGGAGTGATCGGGGAAGGGGAGGGCGTACGCGTCCGCCCTCCGGATGTCCGCGCCGGGGAGCCGCTCCCGGGCGACGGCGACCATCCGCGCGTCGAGGTCCGCACCGATGGCCCGGGCGCCGCGCGCGGACAGCTCGGCGACCGCGGTTCCGGTCCCGCAGCCGATGTCGACGACGGTGGTGTCCGCTCCTGCCCGGAGCAGTTCGTAGCTGTGGTGCCGGAGCGCGGCGGCGCCCGGGATCCGCTCGGCCGCATCGAGGAGCGCGACGAGAGGCATGGCGGACGCGGTGGTGGGAGCTGTGGCCAGGGGGGCCGGCACGGGTGCGGCCGGGGGTGTGGTCCGGGGCTTGTCCATGGCCGCCAGGCTGCGACTTAATGTCGGCATGAAGTCAAGCGAGGCGGGGACTCTGCTGAGCATCGGGGACGCGGCGGCGCGCTTCGGGCTGCCCACACATGTGCTGCGGCACTGGGAAGCGGTGGGGCTCGTGACGCCCGCGCGGGACGGTGCGGGAAGACGGCGTTACGGTGCGGAGGACCTCACCCGGGTCGCGGTCGTCGTCCGGGCCAAGCGGGCGGGTCTCGGCCTGGACGCGATCCGGGTTCTGGTCTCCGCCGCGGACCCCGCCGAGCGTCGGGCGGTGCTCGTCGGTGAGGCGGCGCGGCTGCGCACCCGTATCGCCGCCGTACAGGCCTCGCTGGACCTGGTCGAGTGCGCGCTGGACTGCGAGCACGACGACTTCACCCGGTGCCCCCACTACCGCACGCACGTGGCACTCGGGCTCTGAGCGCCACGTGCGCGTGCGACGTGACGTGTCCCGTCCGGGGCGGGTCAGGGCTGCTGGAACCCGACCTCGGGGTTGTCCGGTGTCGGGCCGTCCAGGAGCGGTTGGGGCGTGCCCCGCAGATGGAGATCGAAGAAGGCCGCGACATAGTCCCGGGTGATCCGTATCGAGCGTTCGCCGGAGAGCGGCGCTTCGGGGTCGACTATGCCCAACTGGCCTCCCAGCGCGGGGACATCGGTGAAGGTGAAGTGGCCGGAGTCGGCGACGGTCAGCCAGCGCTTCCAGCCGTCCAGCTGCGCCCAGCCCTCGTCCCAGCTCCCGTCCTCACCGCCGGGGTGGTGGTCGGAGGCGGTGCCGAGCATCAGGAACGGTCTGCCGTCGAGCCCGCCGGCAGGGACCGGGTCGAAGAAGGTGCCGTCCATGTCGACCCCGGCGCGCACGCGGTGGTCGGCGGCCATGGTCGAGGCGGTCGCGTTGCCGCCGATGGAATGACCGGCCATGCCGATCCGGTGCGGGTCGATCATGTGGGCATGACGCCAGGCAGGGTGACGGCCGGTCAGCCGGTCCAGCACGAAGGAGAGGTCCTTGGCCCGCCCCGTGGCCACGGCTGCCATGCCCGTCGTCGCGGTCTGTTCGCAGGCGGCGCAGGTGAGCAGGCGCCCGCCGGGGAAGGCGGTGCCGGTCGACTCGTAGGCGTGGTCGACCGTCGCGACGACGTATCCACGGCTGGCCAGGTCCTCGGCCAGACCGGTGAGTGTCGTCCGCGGAGTGCCGAAGCCGGGGGAGAGCACCACCAGCGGGAATCGGCCGTGTGCCGGGCGGGCGGCCAGGCGGGCGTGGGTGAGGGTGGAGCTGACCGTGGTCGCGGGGATCACGTCCTCCAGACCTCGGGACGCCAGCATCAGCCGGGCTTCGTCCGTGGTCATGTACGGCGCGGTCGTCGTGCCGCTGCCGGGAAGGGCCGGGTAGTGGACCGACACCATCAACTGCCGGGCGCCCGCGGCGGGGACCCAGGGGTCCGGACGGCTCCGGTCGGTCAGATGCAGGGTGTCCCGGCCTGTCGCGTAGGGCCCGGTCGGCCGGGGAACTTCCAGCGAAGATCCGGTGGCGGCGTGTGCCGCGGGGGTCGCATCGGGACGGGTTCCGGGACCCGGGGCGGCTGAGGCGGTCGAGGGTGCGGCGAGCAGGACGGCCAGGGCGATCGCCGTGGCCGTGGCCCGGCTGCGAGGACTGATCATGGTGAAGACGCTACGGATCCGGCCGTGCCGGAACATCGCGCGCAGGGGGGAACCGCCGTCCCACCACAGGGTGATCCCGGGCTCCGGAAGACCTTACTTTCGTCGGGGGTATAACCGGCCACTCGGCGGCCGCGGAAGTCCTCTTCGTACGACGGGCCAGGGGGCCGCGCCGTACTCTTACCGAGGAGTAGGACAGTGGGGGCGGGAGGAAGTCGGACGTGGGTGCTGTGAAGAGCAAACGGATGCCGCGTGCCGTGCGCGAGCAGCAGATGATGGACGCCGCGGTACAGACGTTCGGGCAGCGCGGATACCGGGCCGCTTCGATGGACGAGATCGCGGAGCTGGCCGGGGTGTCCAAGCCGCTGGTCTATCTGTATCTGAATTCCAAGGAGGAGCTCTTCACCGCCTGCATCAAGCGCGAGGCGAAAGCGCTGGTCGCAGCGGTGCGATCGGGGGTGGAGCCGGGGCTTCCGGCGGATCGGCAGCTGTGGGCCGGGCTGCGGGCGTTCTTCACGCACACCGCGGAGAACCCGGACGGCTGGGCGGTGCTGCACCGGCAGGCGCGTACGCACGGGGAACCGTTCGCCACCGAGGTCATGGTGATGCGCGACGAGATCGTTGCGTTCGTGACGGGTCTGATCGGTGCCGCGGCCCGTGACGCCCACCATGATCCGGCACTTCCGGACCGCGATGTGGCGGGACTGGCGCAGGCCCTCGTGGGGGCCGCCGAGTCGCTCGCCGGCTGGGCGAACGACACCCCGGGCGTCTCGGCAAAGGAGGCCGCGGCCACGCTGATGAACTTCGCCTGGGCGGGTCTGGAGAACCTCATGCACGGCCGCCCGTGGCTGCCGCCGAACAAGTCCGCCGGTCAGAGGTAGCGGCGGCCGGTCACGAATCCGGCCCCCCGCCGTCCCGCGTCGTCGACCCCGTGAGGTGGATCCGACTGCCGCTGCGGAGCTGGAAGGCGGAGCCTGAGCCGTCCGCCGCGTACGTCACCGTCGCCGGGAGCAGGACCGGCGCCTTGAAGTCGGCGCGTACGGACCGGATCCGGCCCGGATCGTCGGCTTCGGCCAGGCAGCGGGCGACCGTCCACATGCCGTGCGCGATGGCCCTCGGGAAGCCGAACAGTCGGGCGGTCAGCGGGTACAGATGGATGGGGTTCCGGTCACCGGACGCCGCCCCGTAGCGACGTCCCAGATCGCCGGGGAGCCGCCACTCGGCGACGGCGGGGAGCTCGGTGGCAGGCGCCGCTCCGGCAGCCGTGGAAGCGGCAGCGGTTGTGGTCGAGTGACGGGACAGATAGCCGCTGCGCGATTCCCAGACCAGCTCATTGTGCGTGCGCGCCTCCGTCACCATCGTGACTTCGGTGCCGCGGCGGTGCGGCGTCAACACGTCTGCGTAGACGGTCAGTTCGAGCGGGTCCGTGGCGGGTGACGCCCGGTGCCGGGTGATCTCGATCCAGGTGTGGACCAGCCCGACGACCGGCAGCGGGAACTTGTGCCCGGTCATCAGCCGCATCGCGAGGGGGAAGCCCAGCACGTGGGGGTACGTCAGCGGCAGCGTGCCCGACTCGCGGAAGCCGCAGATCCTGCTGTACGAGGCGAGGGCGTCGGGGGCGACGGGGACGTTCCCGGCCGTCAGCCGGTCGGCGGTGAGCCTGGCGCCGGACCGGCCGGCACGCTTGAACGGGGAGGTGAGCGCGCCCCGCACGAGTGAGGCCGTCAGGGCCCGGGAAGGGGCAGCAGCCGTCATCGGACGTCACGCCCCCAGCAGGCTCTGGCCGCAGACCCGCACGATCTGGCCGTTGACGGCCGTCGACGCGGGCTGGGCGAACCATGCGGTCGTCTCGGCGACATCCACCGGAAGACCGCCCTGCGAGAGCGAGTTCATGCGACGGCCCGCCTCCCGGACGAAAAGGGGAACCGCGGCGGTCATCTTCGTCTCGATGAAGCCGGGGGCGACCGCGTTGACCGTGACCCCGTGGTCGGCGGCGGCGCGCGGGGCCAGGGAGCGGACCAGGCCGATGATGCCCGCCTTGCTCGCCGCGTAGTTCGTCTGTCCGTTGTTGCCCGCGATACCGGCGATGGACGCGGTGGCGACGATCCGGCCGCCCCGGTTGACGGTGCCTGACGTGAGCAGGGCGTCCGTGGTGCGCAGCACGCTGTCGAGGTTGACCTCGATGACCGGGGCCCAGCGGTCGGCGGGCATGTTCGCGAGTCGCCGGTCGCGGGTGATGCCCGCGTTGTGGACGAGGATGCCCAGGCCGTCGGGGGCCGCGGCGGCGATCCGTTCGGCGGCGTCGTCCGCGGTGATGTCCAGGGGCAGGGCGGTCGCGCCGAGCCGCTCGGCGGTGCGCTTCAACTCGTCGGCGGACTGCGGGATGTCCAGGCAGATGACCTGCGCGCCGTCCCGTGCCAGGACCGAGGCGACGGAGGCGCCGATACCGCGCGCCGCACCGGTGACCAGTGCGGTGCGCCCGGTGAGCGGCGCGGCCCAGTCGGTGACCGGGTCGGGCGCGGCGCCGGTGAGTTCGACGACCTGACCGCTGACGTACGCGGACCGGGGTGAGAGCAGGAAGCGGAGCGTGGATTCGGCCGAGGCGACCGCACCCGGCGTGATCCGGAGCAGCTGGACGGTGGTGCCCCTGCCGATCTCCTTGCCGAGCGAGCGCACGAACCCTTCGAGGGCCTGCTGCGCTGCCGCCTGGTGATGGTCGTCGGCCGACGGCCGCACCCCGAGGACCACGATCCGTCCGCCCGGCGCCGACGAACGTATGACGGGATGCAGCGCCGCGTGCACGTCCCCGAGCCCGGAGGCGGTGGCGACCGCCGTCGCGTCCAGGACGATTCCCGCCGGGCGGGCGGCCGTCCCGGCGCGGTCCGTCACCGGGAGGCCGGTCGCGGCGAGGAGCGCCGCGAGCTCCTCCGTGACCGAGGAGTCCCCGGCGGTGAGATGCAGGAGCGGGCCGTCCAGCGACTGGGTCTCCGGCGTCCAGCGGCGCAGCCGCGCGGGCTGCGGCAGCCCGAGCTTCCGGGTCAGGAATCGGCCGGGCGCTGTGCCGGTGACGTGCAGATAGCGGTCGGCCATTGTTCCAGACTCCTGCTCGGTCATAGATTTACTCCGAAGTAAGGTTACTCAAGGGTCAGGAGCTGGTCGAGATGAGTTGGTCGAGTTGATCCCCCTCGCTCTCCCGCAGCCGCGCCGGGTCGCGGTCATCGGCGGCAGCCGCATCCCGTTCGCGCGCTCCGACGGCCCGTACGCGCAGGCCTCCAACCAGGACATGCTCACCGCCGCGCCGAACGGACTCGTCGAGCGGTTCGGGCTCCAGGGGCAGCAGGTCGGCGAGTTCGTGGCGGGCGCCGTCCTCAAGCGCAGCCGGGACTTCAACCCGGCCCGCGAGACCGTCCTCGGCTCGGCGCTCGACCCGCGCACCCCCGCGCACGACATGCAGCAGGCCTGCGGCACCGCGATCCTGGAACGCCCGTGACGCCCTGACGTATCGAGCCCGCCCGGCGTCAGGTCGCCCGGCGCGGCTGAGGATCTGTGCAAGACCGTTCGGCGACCGAGGACGAGACGGTCGCCGGACAGAACCGGCGCACCGCCCGCCCCCGAGTCGAGGAGCCGCTCGTGTCCACGCCCGCTTCCGCCACCGCACCCGTCGTGACGTCCCCCGCACCCGCCCTGGTCGAGCCGACGAGGATCAGGGCGGCGGACGGTTCCGTGTGCCAGGTCTCCGTACCCGCGTTCGCGCCGCCCGTACGGCGCGGCTCGCTCGCCGAGATCCCCTTCGACAATGCCCGCGAGGCGCCGGCCGACGCCGTCCTCAGCCGCAAGCAACCCGACGGCGGCTGGCAGGACGTGACGGCGGCGCAGTTCGCCGACGAGGTGCATGCCGTCGCCAAGGGGCTGATCGCGGAGGGCCTGCGGGCCGGCGACCGGATCGCGATCATGGCCCGCACGACGTACGAATGGACACTGCTCGACTTCGCCGGATGGGCCGCCGGACTTGTCACCGTCCCCATCTATCCGACCTCCTCCGCCTTCCAGGCCCGCTGGATCCTCCAGGACTCCGGCGCTGTCGCCTGCGCCGTCGAGACGGCGGAACAGGGCCGGCTGATCAGCCAGGAGCGCAAGCAGCTCGGCGATCTCACCCATCTCTGGCAGTTCGACACCGGCGCCCTGGGCCGGCTGAAGAAGCTCGGCAAGGACGTCCCCGACGACGCCGTCGCCGCCCGCCGGTCCACCCTGGAACCCGGGACACCCGCCACCCTCATCTACACCTCCGGCACCACCGGCCGCCCCAAGGGCTGTGTCCTGACCCACGGCAACTTCTTCGCCGAGGTCGACAACGCCATCGAACTCCTTCACCCCGTCTTCAAGTCGGTCAGCAAGTACCCCGCCTCGACGTTGCTCTTCCTGCCCCTGTCGCACGTCTTCGGGCGGATGGTCGCGATCGGCTGTCTGCGTGCCCGGGTCCGCCTCGGCCACGCCCCGTCCATCCGGACCGAGGACCTCCTCGCCGACCTGGCGGGCTTCCGGCCCTCCTTCCTGCTGGCCATCCCGTATGTGCTGGAGAAGGTCTACAACACCGGCCGGGCCACCGCCGAGAAGATGGGCCGAGCCTCGTCGTTCGACCGGGCCGCGCGGATCGCCCAGCGGTACGGGCAGGCCGTCGAGGCCGCCGAACACGGCACCGGACCCGGACCGGGCTGGGGGCTGCGAGCAGCCCGTGCGCTGTACGACCCGCTGGTCTACCGGCGGATACGGGCCGCGCTCGGCGGCCACGTCCGGTACGCGATCTGCGGCGGCTCCCCGCTGGGCCGGCGGCTCGCCGCGTTCTACTCGGGCGCGGGCATCGAGATCTTCGAGGGGTACGGGCTGACGGAGACCACCGCTGCCGCCACCGTCACCCCGCCGCTCAGACCACGACTCGGCACGGTCGGCTGGCCGCTGCCGGGCACCGCCGTACGGATCGCGGACGACGGCGAGGTGCTGCTCAGCGGCGGCCAGGTGTTCACCGGCTACTGGGACACCGAACGCGGTGCGCCGGTCCCCGCGCTGGACGGCGGCTGGTTCCCCACCGGTGACCTGGGCGCCCTCGACGAGGACGGCTACCTCACGATCACGGGTCGCAAGAAGGACATCATCATCACGTCGGGCGGCAAGAACGTCGCTCCCGCCCCATTGGAGGACTGGCTGCGCGCACACCCGCTGGTCAGCCAGTGCATGGTGGTCGGCGACAACCGCTCCTTCGTCACCGCCCTGATCACCCTGGAGGCGGACGGGCTCGCGCACTGGCGGCAGATGCGCAAGAAGCAGGGTGTGCCGCTCGGCGAACTGGTGGCGGACGAGGAGCTTCACGCCGCGCTTCAGCGGGCGGTCGACGAGGCCAACCGCCTGGTCTCACGCGCCGAGTCGATCCGTAAGTTCGCTGTGCTGCCGGTGGACTTCACGGAGGAGCGCGGGCATCTGACGCCGTCGCTGAAGCTGAAGCGGGACGCCATCGCACGGGACTTCGCGGCGGAGATCGAGGCGCTGTACCGGAAGTAGGCCACCGCTGCCGCCCGTTCGCGACTTCGGGCACATCCACTACGAGCAGCTGTACAACGGTGTCGGCCAGACCATCGCGATCAACGGCCAGTCGCTGGCCCCGTACCCGGGCTCGTACTACAGCAAGTACCTGACGAGCGACAACGGTTGCGGTGGCGGGAAGTACTGGGTGGACACGTTCGCCAACGCGACGGGCTACGCCGCAGCGAACACCGTCGACGCACAGGGCGTACTGAACGCGGGCACGAACTACGTCTACTGCAAGGTGTGGGGTGCCCAGGTCGGCTCGGGCAGTGCCTACAACCACTGGTGGCTGAAGACCGACCTGGACACGGTCTACGCGGGCAAGAACGGTCGCGGCGCGTACGTCTCGGCGTACTACCTCTCACGCTGGGGCAACGACGAGGCGCGCGACAACAACGGCACGGTCATTCCGAACTGCTGACCCCCGGTCCGGTGGGCGGTCCCGTCCGTTCCCCGGGAGGGGGCGGGCAGGACCGCCGGGACAGGGGTGTGCGCGGGGCGGGACAGCACACGGAGTCCGCGCGCAATTCCGTTCAGAAACGTGCGCGAGCGTCATCGGGAATGCCGCCTCGACGGCCTCCGGCGGGGGTGTGGGCAACGCTGTGGCCATGGCCGCGGGGGTGGTGGTGCGGCAGCCCCGCGCAGCCTCTCTGACGGCTGTCCGGGACTCCGCGCGATCGCCTCTGAGCTGGGCTTCTACGTCGCGCAGCCCTACCGTTTCCCCATCGTGAAAGGGGATCCGATGGACCGGAACATACGCACGGTCGACGACGTGTTGAAGCTGCTCGACGGCCTGTTCGCGCCGGAGGCCGATCGCTGGACGGCGGACGGGGCCGGCTGGTGGGACGGCTTCTACACCGACCGTTCGAAGCCCGTGCCGTTCTTCGTGGCGAAGCCGGACGAGAACCTGGTCTCGTACCTCGACCGGTCCCTGATCACGCCGGGCCGTGCGCTCGACCTCGGGTGCGGTCCGGGGCGCAACGCCCTTCATCTCGCCTCCCTGGGCTTTCAGGTGGACGCCGTCGACCTCTCCCCGGCAGCCATCTCCTGGGCGAAGGAGCGCGCCCGCGAAGCCGGTGCCGACATCCGGTTCCGCTGCGGTGACGCCTTCGCCCTCGCCGCGGTCGAATTGGGCGGACCGTACGACCTGATCCACGACTCCGGCTGCTTCCATCATCTGCCGCCGCACCGCCGCGTCAGCTACCTCGCCCTGCTCGACCGCGCCCTCGCCCCCGGCGGCCATCTCGCCCTCACCTGCTTCGCAGCCGGAGCAATGGGCTCCGAACTCCCGGACGCGGAGTTCTACCGCCAGAAGGGCCTCCACGGCGGGCTCGCCTACACACCGGATTCCCTGCGCCGGATCTTCTCCGGTCTGACGGAGGTCGAACTGCGCCGCATGCGCGACGAACCGCCCGAGTCCCCGTACTTCGGTGAACCGTTCCTGTGGACGGCCCTGTTCCGCCGCGATGTGCAGACATCGCCCGGTGGATCACGCACGGAGTGACGGAGCGGGAGTCGGAGCACGCAGAACTCGTTGCCTTCCGGCTCGGCCATCTCCACGTGAGCGGGTCCGTCCATGTCGTGCTCGCGCGCCACCGCCGAACCTGCCGAGGTCGGGCGCTCGACCGCCTCGACGACGCGCGGCACGCCGTCCACGGCCGGCCGGAGTGACGGATCCGCTGTTCTTCTCCCCCTCTCTTGTCTGATGCATCGTCAGGTACGACGATGGCAGCCGCCCCGATACATGGCGACGCGTCAGTTCCGTCGGGGCGGACACGGAGGAAGGGAGGCGACCCGGTGCCGATACTGCCCACCGGGCGGCTGTCGTACGGGATGCAGCTCCCGGTCCAGTCGCAGAGCACGATCTATGCGGAAGCGTGGGAGGCCTCGGCCGGGGCCGGCGATCTCGCCGAGATCGCCCGCACCGCCGACCGCACCGGCTTCGCCTATCTGGCGAGCTGCGACCACGTCGCGATTCCCCGGCGGCTCGCCGATGTCATGAGCACCGTCTGGTACGACCCGGTGGCCACCCTCGCCTTTCTCGCCGGGATCACCGAGCGGGTCCTGCTGATGAGCCATGTCGCCGTCGTCGGGCTGCGTCACCCGCTCGCCACCGCCAAGCAGTACGCCACGCTCGACCATCTGTCCGGCGGTCGGCTGATCCTCGGGGTCGGGGCCGGGCATGTGCGGGAGGAGTTCGAGGCGCTCGGGGCGGACTTCGACGGGCGCGGGGCCGTGCTCGACGAGACCATCGACGCGCTGAACGCGGCGCTCGGGCCGGGGGAGTACCCGGAGTTCGCCGGGGAGCGGTTCTCGTTCAGCGGGCTCGGGCAGCGGCCGCGGCCGGCGCAGGAGCGGGTTCCGGTCTGGGTGGGTGGTTCCTCGCCCGCCGCCGTGCGCCGGGCCGCGCTGCGGGGTGACGGGTGGCTGCCGCAGGGGGATCCCAGGGACCGGCTGCCGCAGCAGATCGCCAGGGTGCGGGCATTGCGGGAGGAGGCCGGTATCGAGGCGCCGCTGGTCGTCGGTGCCATCACCGAGCCGCTGTACGTGGGGGAGCCGGCCTGGGCCGTGGGGCGGCGCACGCTCAGCGGGAAGCCGGAGGTCGTCGCCGAGTCGCTGCGCGCGTACGGGGCGATGGGGGTGCACCAGATCCAGGTGCGGTTCCGCAGTCGGAGCCGCGGCGAACTGACCGATCAGATGGCGGCGTTCGCCGCCGATGTCGCTCCACACCTCGACCAGCAGTAAGGAGTACGGACATGGGCAAGCTGGATGGGCGCACCGTCCTCATCAGCGGCGCCGCACGCGGGCAGGGCGAGCAGGAGGCGCGGCTCTTCGTCGAGGAGGGCGCTCGGGTGGTGATCGCCGATGTGCTCGACGACCAGGGGGAGGCGCTGGCGAAGGAGCTGGGGGAGGGGGTCGCCCGGTTCGTGCACCTCGATGTGAGCCGGGAGGAGGAGTGGCAGGGCGCGGTCGCCGCCGCCAGGGACGCCTTCGGGAAGATCGACGGCCTGGTCAACAACGCGGGGATTCTCCGGTTCAACGAACTGGTGACCACCCCTCTGGAGGAGTTCCAGCAGGTGGTGCAGGTCAATCAGGTGGGCGCGTTCCTGGGGATCAAGAACATCGCGCCGGAGATCGAGGCCGCGGGCGGCGGGACGATCGTCAACACCGCCTCGTACACCGGGCTCACCGGCATGGCCTTCGTCGGCGCGTACGCCGCGACCAAGCATGCCGTGCTCGGGCTGACCAGGGTCGCGGCGGTGGAGCTCGCGGGCAAGGGGATACGGGTCAACGCGGTGTGCCCGGGGGCCGTGGACACGGCGATGACGAACCCGGCCGCACTCGATCCGGCCGCGGACCCGGAGGAGTCCCGGGCGGCGGTGGCGGAGCTCTACAGGAAGCTCGTGCCGCTGGGACGGATCGGGCAGCCGGAGGAGGTCGCGGCCCTGGCGCTCTTCCTGACCTCGGAGGACTCCTCGTACATCACCGGGCAGCCGTTCGTCATCGACGGCGGGTGGCTGGCCGGGGTGAGTCTGTTCTGAGGACAGGAGAGCTGACGATGCGTCAGGTATTGACGGGTCGGGCGGCCGGTGGAACAGTCGGTCGCATCACAATCTGACGGTGTGTCAGAAATAATTGAGGACGGTGAACCTCCTTGGAATTCGGGCTGTTTGTACAGGGGTACGTGCCCGCCGCGCGCGCCGAGGCCGACCCCGAGGCAGAGCACAAGGCGCTGATCGAGGAGACCGAGTACGTCATCCAGGCGGACAGGTCCGGTTTCAAGTACGCCTGGGCCTCCGAGCACCACTTCCTGGAGGAGTACTCGCATCTCTCGGCCAACGACGTGTACCTGGGGTACCTCGCGCACGCCACGGAACGGATCCACCTCGGATCCGGCATCTTCAATCCCCTCGCCCCCGTCAACCACCCCGTGAAGGTGGCCGAGAAGGTCGCCATGCTCGACCATCTGTCGGAAGGCCGCTTCGAGTTCGGCTCGGGGCGCGGGGCCGGCAGCCACGAGATCCTCGGGTTCATGCCGGGCATCACCGACATGAACCACACCAAGGAACTCTGGGAAGAGACCATCGCCGAGTTCCCCAAGATGTGGCTCCAGGACGAGTACGTCGGCTTCCAGGGCAAGCACTGGTCGCTGCCGCCCCGCAAGATCCTGCCGAAGCCGTACGGGGCGTCCCACCCGGCGATGTGGTACGCGGCGGGGTCGCCGTCCTCGTACGCCATGGCGGGGCGGAAGGGCCTCGGCGTGCTGGGCTTCAGCGTGCAGAAGGTCTCGGACATGGAGTGGGTCGTCGAGTCGTACAAGACGGCCGTCAAGGACGCGGAGCCGGTCGGTGGCTTCGTCAACGACAACGTCATGGTGACGTCCACGGCCATCTGTGCCGAGACGCACGCCAAGGCGGTCGAGATCGCGGTCGGCGGCGGGCTGAACTACCTCCAGTCGCTGCTGTTCCGCTACCACGACACGTTCCCGCGGCCCGAGGGCATTCCGCGGTGGCCGGAGCTGCTGCCCGAGTACAGCGAGGAGATCATCGAGCTGCTGATCGCCGAGGAGCTGATGATCTGCGGGGATCCGGACGAGGTGCTGCGGCAGTGCAAGCGGTGGGAGCAGGCGGGGGCGGACCAGCTGAGTTTCGGGCTGCCGATCGGGATCAGCCCCGAGGACACGATGAACTCGATCCGGCTGATCGGTGAGCACGTGATTCCGAAGATCGATACGGATCCGGTGCACCGCACGACGCGGTTCCGCGAGGCGGCGTAGCCCGGGGCGCCTGCGGCGGGCCCGTTCGCGCACCCGCCCCTTCCCGGAACCGGGGCTCCTCCCCCGGTTGCGGGAGGGGGCGGGTGGGGGGACAGCCCCGCGGGACCGTCCCCGCCCCCACACGAGCGGCGTCTTCCCGGACCGTCGCTCCGCAAGCCGGGGTGCGTACCGCGGTCGTACGCACCCCGGCTGCACACCCACGGCAGAAGGGAACCCGTCATGCTCGACCACCTCATCCGCGGAGCGACCGTCGTGGACGGCACCGGCGCTCCCTCGTACACCGCAGACCTCGGCATCCGCGACGGCCGCATCGCCGTCATCGCCGAGCCCGGCACCCTCATCGAGGAGGCCGTGACCTCGGAGGACGCCACCGGACTCGTGCTCGCCCCCGGCTTCGTCGACCCCCACACCCACTACGACGCCCAGCTCTTCTGGGACCCGTACGCCACCCCCTCCATGAACCACGGCGTCACCACCGTCGCCGGCGGCAACTGCGGCTTCACCCTCGCCCCCCTCCACCCCGACCGTCCCGAGGACGCCGACTACACGCGCCGCATGATGTCCAAGGTCGAGGGCATGGCCCTCAAGGCGTTGGAGGAAGGCGTCGACTGGTCCTGGTCCAGCTTCCGCGAGTACCTCGACGCACTCGAAGGACGCATCGCCGTCAACGCCGGGTTCATGGTGGGTCACTGCGCCCTGCGACGGCACGTCATGGGTGCCGACGCTGTCGGCGGACAGCCCACCCCGGCCCAGCTCGACGCGATGCTGCGTCTCCTCCACGACGCCATGGACGCCGGGGCGTGGGGGCTCTCCACCACCCAGTCCGCCACCCACTCCGACGGCGACGGCAGGCCCGTCGCCTCCCGGCACGCCCTCCCCGAAGAACTCCTCGCGCTCTCCCGCGCCGTCGGCGAACACGAAGGCACCCAGCTCGAAGCGATCGTCGCCGGCTGCCTCGACCAGTTCTCCGACGACGAGATCGACCTCCTCGTCGACATGACCGCGACCGCCGGACGCCCCCTGAACTGGAACGTCCTCACCATCGACGCCGCCGTCCCCGAACGGGTACCGCGCCAGCTCGTTCCCGGCGAACGGGCCCGCCGCGCGGGCGGCCGGATCGTCGCCCTCACCATGCCGATCCTCACCCCCATGAACATGTCGCTCGGCACCTTCTGCGCCCTCAATCTCATCCCCGGCTGGGGCGAGATCCTCTCCCTCCCCGTCCCCGAGCGGATCGAACGGCTCCGCGACGCCGGCACCCGCGCCGAGATGCTCCGCCGCGCGGACAGCAAGGAGGCAGGAGTCTTCCGCCGTCTCGCCGACTTCGGCCGGTACGTCATCGGCGACACGTACAGCGCGGCGAACGAGGGGCTCAGCGGGCGCGTCGTCCGTGACATCGCTGCCGAGCGCGGCCAGGACCCCTTCCACTGCCTCGTCGAGATCTGCGCCGCCGACCGGCTCCGTACGGTGCTGTGGCCCATGCCCACCGACAACGACCCGGACTCCTGGGCGCTGCGGCAGCAGACCTGGGAACACGAGGACGTCATGCTCGGCGGCTCCGACGCGGGCGCCCATCTGGACCGGATGTGCGGAGCCCCGTACACCACCCGCTTCCTCGGCGACTGCCTGCGCGGCCGGAAACTCGTCTCCCTGCCCGCCGCCGTCAAAATGCTCACCGACGACCCCGCCCGGCTCTTCGGGCTGCGTGACCGCGGCCGGATCCAGGAGGGCTTCCACGCCGACCTCGTCCTCTTCGACCCCGAACGCATCGACGCCGGGCCCGCCAACCTCGTACACGATCTGCCCGGCGACAGCCCGCGCCTCGACTCCAAGGCCATCGGCATCGTGTCGGTCCGCGTCAACGGCGTGGAGACGCTGCGCGACGACAAGGTGACCGGTGCGGTCCCCGGCACGGTGCTCCGCTCCGGCCGCGACACCCGGACGGTGAGCACCCAGTGACCACACCCCAGCGCCTCTTCATCGGCGGCGAGTGGACCGAACCCGACGACGGCCATTACGAGGTGATCAACCCGGCCACGGAGGACGTCGTCGGTCTCGCACCCGAGGCGAGCCGCGCGCAGGTGTACGCGGCGGCCGCCGCGGCCCGCCGAGCCTTCCCCGCCTGGTCCCGCACCCGTCCCGAGGAGCGTGCGGCGATCCTCGACCGCGCCGCCGATCTGATGCAGCGCGACCTCGCCGCCAACGCCGCACTCGCGCGGGCGGAGAGCGGCGCGACGACGGGAACGGCCCGGTCCATGCAGGTCGCCGTCGGCGCCGCCCGCTTCCGGCGGTATGCGAGGGGCGCCCTGGAACCGGTCGAGGAGGCGATCCCCCCGCAGATCAACGAGGCCGGACCGATGGGCAGGGCAGGTGTCTTCGGCGCACTCGCCGTACGCCAGCCGGTCGGCGTCGTCACCTGCATCACCTCGTACAACAACCCCTGGGCCAATCCGGCAGGCAAGGTCGCCCCCGCGCTCGCCATGGGCAACACGGTCGTCGTGAAGCCCGCCCCGCAGGACCCCCTCTCCGTCTACCGGATGGCCGAGGCGCTTGCGGAGGCGGGCGTGCCGGCGGGCGTCGTCAACGTCGTCACCGGTTCGGGCCCCGCGGCGGGCGAGGCGGCCGTCGACTCCCCGGACGTCGACATGGTCAGCTTCACCGGCTCCACGGCCGTCGGACAGCGCATCGCCGAAGTGTGCGGGCGCGGGATGAAGCGGCAGCTGATGGAGCTGGGCGGCAAGGGCGCCGCGGTCGTCCTCGACGACGCCGACCTGGACGCGGCGGTGGCGGGCATCGGCACGACGTTCTCCTTCTACAGCGGCCAGATCTGCACGGCTCCGACGCGCGTCCTCGTCCAGCGGGGCGTCCACGACGCGCTGATCGAGAGGCTCACCGCATACGCAGGTCATCTGCCGGTCGGCGACCCGGCGGCGAAGGGGACCGTCGTCGGACCGGTCATCTCCGCCGCCCACCGCGACCGCATCGAGTCGTACGTCGAACTGGGCCGGAAGGAGGGCGCCCGGGTCGTCACGGGCGGCGAGCGACCGGCAGGACACGACCGCGGCTTCTATGTCGCACCGACACTCCTCGCCGACTGCACCAACGACATGCGGGTCGCCCGGGAGGAGATCTTCGGCCCGGTCGTCGTGGTCGTCCCCTTCGACGACGAGGAGGAGGGCATCGCACTCGCCAACGACAGCGACTACGGACTGATCGACTACGTCTGGTCCGGGGACGTGGCGCGGGCCTTCGGGGTGGCGCGCCGGCTGCGCGCGGGCGGGGTCGGGGTGAACACGATCGGCCGGAACATGGAGGCCCCGTTCGGCGGGTTCAAGAGGAGCGGGGTGGGGCGCGACGTGGGTTCGTACGCGCTGCATGCGTACAGCGAACTCCAGGCGATCGTCTGGCCCGGCTGAGCATCGCGGCGGGGCGGCTGTCCGGATAACGGACAGCCGCGGGAAATTTTCGAATCAACATAAACCGGACAGTGCTGCGGTTCTCGCACGATGACTCGATCGAGCCTCGACCATTGATTGAGTGGCGATCCGCCGTGTTCATGTTCAATTCATCTGCGTTTAGCGGTTATTGGTCATCCAATCCAAGGTCGAGATATCGGAGTCTTGCACTCCGGATGTGGATATCGCAGCGCATACCGTCCTTTTCATGAGTCAGCTGGACGTGCGGCCGCAGGCCGGAGACACGGGACGGGGCACCGCCCCGGCCGACGGCGGTGTTCGCGGCAAGGGTCTGGGCGGCAATTCCGTCGGACTGATGGGCAGCGCCGTCATCGGCATCTCGACCGTCGCCCCCGTCTACTGCCTCACGTCCACCCTCGGCTCCACCGCGGGCGAGGTCGGCGTCCAGATGCCCGCCGTCTTCCTGGCCGGCTTCCTGCCGATGCTGCTGGTCGCCTTTGCCTACCGCGAACTCAACAAGGTCATGCCGGACTGCGGTACCTCCTTCACCTGGACGGTGAAGGCATTCGGCCCGCGCGTCGGCTGGATGTGCGGCTGGGGGCTGGTCATCGCCACGATCATCGTCCTGTCGAACCTGGCGGGCGTGGCGACCTCGTACTTCTGGCTGCTCGCGGGCGAGATCACCGGCAGCGACTCGATCGCTGCCCTGGACGACAACAAGCCCGTCCACATCCTCACCTGTCTCATCCTGATCGCGGTCGCCACGGCGATCAGCTATCGGGGGATGACAGCCACGAAGGGCATCCAGTACGCGCTGGTGGGGCTCCAACTCGTGGTCCTCGCACTGTTCGTGACGATGGCGGTGCAGAAGGGGGCGAGCGGGGACTTCGCGTCGTCGGTCCACTTCTCGTGGTCGTGGCTGAACCCGTTCGCGGTGCAGTCCTTCGCCGCCTTCACCGCGGGCCTGTCGCTGTCGATCTTCATGTTCTGGGGCTGGGACACCTGCCTCACCGCCAATGAGGAGACGACCGGCAGCGAGAAGACCCCCGGCCGCGCCGCACTCATCGCGATGGTCGTCCTGGTCGGCTCCTACCTGGCGACCGGGGTCGCCGCCCAAATGGCCGTCGGCTCCGGCACCACCGGTCTCGGCCTGGCCAACCCGGACACCTCCGACAACGTCTTCGCCGCGCTGGCCGGCCCGATCATGGGTCCCGGCCTGGGCATCCTGCTGTTCGTCGCCGTCCTCGCCTCCGCCGCGGCGAGCCTCCAGACCACGTTCATCCCCGTGGCGCGCACGGTGCTGGCCATGTCCACGTACGAGGCCCTGCCCGCCTCGTACGCCCGGGTCCACCCGCGCTTCAAGACGCCCGGGAGGGCAACCGTCACGGCGGGCGTCGCGACCGGTGTCTTCTACACGGTCATGACCCTGGTCAGCGAGCATGTCCTGGTCGACACGATCTACGCGCTCGGTCTCATGATCTGCTTCTACTACGCGCTGACGGCGTTCGCCTGCGCCTGGTACTTCCGCGCCGAACTCACCCGCTCCGCCCGCGACCTGGTCTTCAAGGGTCTCTTCCCGGTGGTCGGCGGCATCCTGCTCACCGCCGTCTTCGGCAAGACCCTCTACGACATGTGGGACCCGGCGTACGGTTCCGGCTCGTCGGTCCTCGGGGTGGGTTCGGTGTTCGTGATCGGTGTGGGGCTGCTGCTGCTCGGTGTGGTGCTGATGGTGGCGATGCAGCGCAGGAGCCCCTCGTTCTTCCGCGGCGAGGTGCTGACGAAGGAGACCCCGGCGCTCGTCGTCGAGGACTGAGCGGTCACCCCGCCACCCGCTCCTCCAGACGTCCCAGCACCCGTCGCCCCGCCCGCCCCACGGCCACGGGAAGCAGAGCCGCGTGGCCCGGGACGCGTACGCCGCCGGTGAACGCCACCAGGGTGTGATCCGGGGCGGTGGCGGAGGGGGTGGCCGCCATGCCGATCAGGAGGAAGCGGCTCTGCAGCCATACCCAGCCGGGGCGGCGGATGCCGTCGAAACGCGCCCGCAGGCCGAGGCGGCCCACGGCCACGGCCTCGATCCGGTCGCCGTCCGCGCGGGTCAGGCGCAGGCCGCGCATGTCCGGGACCAGGTGGGCCAGTTCACCGTCCAGGTCCGCGAGGATCGGGACGACGGTGTCGTACGGGGCGGCGACCTCGCGGGTGGTGACACGGGCACCGCGGACACCCGCCGCGAGGGCGTGCAGGCGGCGGACCGGGTCGAGGCCGGCTGCGACGGGCCGCGGGACGGAGCCCGGGGCGGGGTGGTTGTCGGTCATGACGACCATGCCTTCCTGAAGGAGTCCCGGGCCCGGTGCAGCCGTGACTTCACGGTGCCCACGCGCAGGCCGAGCAGTGCGGCGGCGGACTGTTCGTCGAAGCCCTCGATGTCGCGCAGGACCAGGACCGCGCGGTGTTCGGGGGAGAGCCGGGCGAGGGTGTCGTCGATGTCGGCGGCCAGCTGCGGGTCGCCGCGGCCGGGCAGCGAGGTGAGGTCGGCGGGGACGGCGCGGGCGGCGCGGCGGGCGACACGGACCGCTTCGCGGCAGGCGATCGCGCGCACCCAGCCGTACAGCGCGGCCGGTTCCTTCAGCGTCCGCAGACCGCGGAAGACGGCGACCAGGGTCTCCTGCACGGCGTCCGGTCCGTCGGCGAGCGCGATGGGTGTGCAGATGCGGCCCGCGTACGGGACGAGGAGGTCGAGGAGTTCGTTCATGGCGATCGTGTCGCCGCGCTGGGCGGCGCGCACCAGCAGCACCGCGCGGTCGTGGTCATCGGACACGGGCGGGGGCTTCCTCCGTCGCGGTCTCGTTCTTCGTGGAGTCGTCCGTTGCCGCCAGGCGGAACGCGGCCAGGGCCATGGCCAGGCACAGGGGCGTGTACAGGGCCAGGTTGAGCCAGTAGAACGTGTCTCCCGCCCCGTCGTCGAGACCCGCCCGTACGCCGAACGCCCAGGCGACGCCCACCAGTCCGCGGACCGCCGTACCGCAGCCGACGGCCAGCGTGGCGGCCTGCAGGAGACGGCCGATGCGGGTGCGGCGGCCGAGCCGGGCGCGGGCCACGACCAGTGCGGATCCGGTCGACAGCACGGTGGCCAGGGGAAGCAGGACCGGTGGGGTGAACGGAACGTCGGCGCCCAGTACCGCGTACGAGAGCGTCGTGACGTCCTGAGCGGGCCAGGTGGCGCCGGTGGACCAGAAGAGGTGCAGCAGGGCGTCCGTGGTCAGGACCGTGGCGACGGCGGCGGCGAGCGCGGTGGCGGTGGGGCGGGTCGGGCGCATGACGGCTCCTCTGCGAAGAACGGGTGACGGGATGCGTCACCCCACAGAGGAGCCGGACCGGGGATTCGTTCCCCGGTCAGTGCGATGCGTGGCGATTCATGGCGCGGAGGTCGGTGACAGCGGCACCCGGCCGTTGAACCACAGCTTGTGGACGGCCACTTCGAGCACCGCCTCGGTGTCCAGCACCCCTTCCAACGGGCGCACCTGGTTCTGCAGGAACCTCCACAGCTCGTTGTCGTCCTGGACGAGAACCTGGGCGAAGACGTCGGCTCTGCCCAGCATCGTGGAGACGTAGCTGATCTCCGGGTGACGGCAGAGTGCGGCCACCACCGCGTCGTGGTGGGCGGGGGCGACCCGGAGGAAGAGCAGCGCCAGCCGGCCTGTGCCGGACCAAGGTGCAGGACCGGCACCGACAGCCGGAGCGGCGTGACGGGCAAGCCGTGCGCCAGTGACCCAGGGCTCTGATTTAGGTTAGGCTAACCTAAATTTTGAGCGGGGGTCGAGCAAGGGCGGGAACGGCATGCGCAACGAGGTCTACCGGGACGACTGGGGCATACCCCACCTGCGTGCGCCGGGAATCCGTCAACTCGCCCATGCCCAGGGCCACAACGCCGCCCTGGACCGTGCCTGGCAGATCGAGGTCGAACGGCACCGGGCGCAGGGCACCACCGCCGCGTTTCTCGGTACGGACGCCGTCGAATGGGACCGGTTCGCCCGCCGGGCCCGGCTGGACGACACCGCCCGGCGCTGCTTCGAGCGTCTGGAATGCGCCGCACCGCGGACCGCCGACTGGGTGCGGTCGTACGTCGACGGCGTCAACGCGGGCCTGACGGAAGGGGCGGACAGAGCGCCCGAGTTCGCCGCTGTCGGCCTCGCCCCGGGAACCTGGCGGCCCTGGACCCCGCTCGGCGTCTGGCTCTCCACCCACATCCTGTTCGCGGGCTTTCCCACCAAGCTCTGGCGCGAGGAGGTCGCCCGCCGGCTGGGCGACGACGCCATCGAACTCTTCGCCACCGACGGCCCCGGTACCTCCGGCAGCAACGGCTGGCTCGTCACCCCTGAGCGCACCGCCACCGGGGCGCCGATCATCGCGGGCGACCCGCACCGGTTCATCGAGGACCCGGGCGTCTACCAGCAGATCCGTCTCGCCTGCCCCGAGTTCGACGTGGTGGGCCTCGCGGTCCCCGGCGTGCCCGGTCTGGCCCACTTCGGCCACACCGGGCACGTCGCCTGGGCGATCACCAACGCCATGGCCGACTACCAGGATCTCTACCGGGAACGGCTGCGGCGCACACCGGCCGGTGACGTCGAGGCGCTCGGCCCCGACGGCTGGGAACCGGCCGCCACCCACACCGAGACCATCGACGTGGCGGGCGCGGACGCCGTGACCGTCGAGGTCGTGGAGACCTGCCGCGGTCCTGTGATCATCGGCGGCCCGGACGCCGGCGAGGAAGCCGTCAGCCTCCGCCACCCGCCCCGCGTCACCGGCGAGCTCGGCTTCGACGCCCTGCTCGCGATGCTCGGCTGCCGCACGGTCGCCGAGCTCGACACCGCGCTCGACCACTGGGTGGAGCCGGTCAATGTGGTCCTGGCGGCGGACACGGCGGGTGCGACCCTGCACCGGGTCGCCGGACACGTACCCGTGCGCCCGCGCGCGAACCGGCTGCGTACGGTGCCCGCCTGGGACGCCGCGCACACCTGGCGGGACCGCCGCGCGCCGATGCCGCGCGCGGACGTCCTCGGCGTGGCGGTGATGGCCAACCAGCGAGGGATCGCCGCCCCGCTCGGCATCGAGTTCGCACCCCCGCACCGGGCCGACCGGATACGTGAACTGCTCGACGAATCGGCCCACTGGACCGCCAAGGACATGGCGAACATCCACATGGACACCCATCTCGCCTCCGCCCGAACCCTGTTGGGGCTGCTGGAAGAGGTGGCGGTGCCGGGCCCGCAGGCCGTACGGCTGCGCGAACGACTGCTGCGCTGGGACCGGCGGATGGACGCCGACAGCACGGACGCCACGCTGTACGCGGCGCTGCGCGCGGAGGTCGTGCACCGGCTGGCCGCACACCCGGCGCTCGCTCCGCTGAACGGGTCGGCGCACTCGGATCCGTACCCGGATCTCTTCCGTCCCTGGCTCGCGACGGTGCCGAGGATCGCGTACGCGCTGGAGGGGCTGCTGACGGGGACCGGTGGACCGCTGACGCACGCGGAACGGCTGGCGGTGGTCGCGGGCGCCGTGGAGCAGGTCGCGGGTGAGGAATTGCCCCGTCCCTGGGGCGAGGTGCACCGGCTCGCGCCCTGGCAGGCGCTGCCCGGCCCGCACTCCGGAGAGACCTGGCCGGGGCTCGCGGGCGACCACGACTGCGTCCTGTCCACGTCCGGCGTCCCCGGCGTCACCGACCACAGCGCCCGCGGCCCGGCCGCCCGCTACGTATGGGACCTGGCGCGCCGCGAGGACAGCTTGTGGGTGGTCCCGCTCGGGGCGTCCGGAGTCCCGGGGGACCCCCACCACCGCGATCAACTCCCGCTGTGGGTGCGGGGAGAACTCGTCCCCGTCGTCACGGACTGGAACCTGCTGCACCGAGAAGAGGAGACCCCGAGATGAGCGCCGAGACCAGCGCCGAGCCCCGTGTGTACGAGAGGGAGGCCGACGGCTTCGGCTCCGTCCGCCTCGTCCCCGTCGACCCGGCAGGCGACCTCGGCCTGCTCCACGCCTGGGTCACCGAGGAACGCGCCCGCTTCTGGGGCATGGGCGAATACAGCCGTGAACAGGTCCTGGAGACGTACGGGTTCCTCGACTCGCTCACCACGCACCACGCCTATCTGGTCCACCGCGACGGCGAACCCGTCGCCCTCTTCCAGACGTACGAACCGGACGCCGACCCGCTCGGCGAGTGCTACGACGTGCAGCCCGGCGACCACGGAGTCCACCTGCTGGTCGGCCCCCCCGGCACCACCGAACCGGGGTTCACCGGCGCGCTGCTCTCCGTACTGATCGGCTACGTCTTCAGCGATCCCGCCCACCGGCGGATCGTCGCAGAGCCCGACGCCCGCAACGAGAAGGCGGTCGCCCGGCTGGTCAGGGCCGGCTTCGAGCTCGGCCCGGAGATCGAGAAGCCGGAGAAGCGGGCCCGGCTCGCCTTTCTGAGCCGGACCGCCCGGTGATGCGAGGCTGAACAACAAGCTAGGAGACGTCCAGAAACACCGGATTGGTGAGCGCCGCCAGGGCCCCCGGCAGCCCGGGCACCGTGGCCGGGTGGCGGACCTCGGCGCGGACATAGGCGGCGGACCTCGGGGTCGTACGCCACTCCACCGTGCCCGAGCCCGACTCCGGCAGCGTGGAGGTGAACAGCGTGCCCTGGTCCGTGACGAAGTGGGCGGTGCAGCCGGGCACCCCGGTGACCTCCAGCCGTACGGTGACCGGACTGTCCGCGTCGGCCCGCAGCCGCTCACCGATCCCCGCGTGCCCGCCGCGCCCGCCCGATACGCCGAAGGAGAGGGTGACGGCGGACGACTCGGCGATGTACGAGTGCCCGGCCCGGATGCCGGCGAGGATCGCGTCGCGCGAGAGCCCCTCGGCGAGGACGACGGTCTGCGGCAGCCCCACCGTGTCCGGCTCGCGGTGTGCGTCGCTGTTGCCCATCGCCGGGATCCACGGCTTCGACGCGCGGACGGCCGCGACGAGGGAGTTGTCCCACTCGGCGAGCGCGATCTCGTCCTCCGGGGTGTACGGCCCGTTCCATACCTCCACCGCGTCCGCCTCGTCGAAGCCGAACTTCCAGTGGCAGCCGATGCAGGTGGCGTGCGGGTGCGCGGGGACGACCAGGCCGCCCGCCCGGCGGACGGCCCTCGCGTAGTGTCCGAAGCGGTTGTCGCGGGCCCGGTAGCGCCAGTCGACGAAGGTGCCGGGATCGGTGGAGAGCGCGATCACATGACCGTTGCGCGTGGTGATCTCCTCGCCCGTCAGGATGAGCAGATCATCGCCCCACAGCCCCTGCCAGGCGCTGTGCGCGGTGTGGGTGTTGTGTTCGCTGCTGTTGATGAAGTCGAGCCCGGCGGCGCGCGCGGCGGTGGCGATCTCGGCCGGGGTGCGCTTGCCGTCCGAGTGGACGGAGTGCAGATGGCAGTCTCCGCGGTACCAGGCGCGGCCGCGTCCCCCGGCGCGCTCGGGGGGGTACACGGGCGCCGGAGTGGTGCCGGACTCGCCGAAACGGAGGGTGATAGTCACCTCGTACGGGAGGCCCTCGGGCGCGACGGTGTACGGGCCCAGCGCGATGTTCCAGGTCCCGGCCCTTACCGGACCCGCGACATAACCGGGTGTCGCCTCGTCCGCCCGGATGAAGAAGCCGGCACGCGCCCCGCCGGACCAGCCCCGGAACCCGCGCCCGCCCGGTTCCGTGCCGCGCTCGTCGAAGATGCCGATGTCGAGGGCGTTGCCCTGGGTACCGGCCGGGACGGGCGTCTTCACGTACGCGTACGAGACCGCGATCTCCCGTACGCCGTGAGGCACGTCGACCGGTAGATAGACGAAATCGGGCGCCCCGGTCGGCAGGGTGCCGCGCACGGTCTTCGTCAGGTCGGCCCGGTCCGTGGCGCCGGCATTGCCGGGTGAGGCGTTCGCGAAGCTCACAGTGGACAACGTTAGGCCGGTGGCGGCGGTCCCGACGAGAAGACCACGCCTGCCGAGCGGGCCGTTGTGCGGGGTGTCCGGTCCGGTCGTACGAGTGGCTCCCCAGGGTGTCGTGAGCGACGGGGGCGACGCACCGGAACCTTGCCATGAGGCCATGAACTCACCGCGAACGGAAGTGGATTCACGGACAGGGGCGGCGACGCGGGAGTCCTGGGCGTCCTGATCCGCACCGCATAGGTTGGGGTCAGACGACGACGGAGGTGTCCTCGAATGCGGATCGCCACAACGATCTTCCTCACCGACGAGACGATCACGCCGGTACGGCTCGCGCGCGAGCTCGAACAGCGGGGATTCGCCGCGCTCTATCTGCCGGAGCACACGCACATCCCGGTGAGCAGGGACACCCCGTATCCGGCGGGCGGCGACCTCCCGCCCGAGTACGGCCGCACGCTCGACCCGTTCGTCGCACTCGGCCAGGCGGCCGCGGTGACGGAGCGGCTGGCGCTCGGCACCGGCATCACCCTGATCGCCCAGCACGACCCGATCGACCTGGCGAAGCAGATCGCCACACTCGACCACCTCTCCGGCGGCAGGTTCACGCTCGGCCTCGGCTTCGGCTGGAATGTCGAGGAGGCCGCGGACCACGGGGTGACCTGGCGGACCCGGCGGGAGCTGGGCCGCGACCGGATGGCGCTGATGCGCGCCCTGTGGGCGGACGAACCCACGGGTTACGAAGGTGAGTTCGAGTCCGTCCGGGCCAGTCACGCGTACCCGAAACCGGTCCAGGAGGCGCGCGGCCCGGTGACCGGCCCGCGCACCCTGATCGGCGGCGCGGCCGGGCCGAAGCTGTTCGCCCATATCGCGGAGTACGCGGACGGCTGGCTCCCGATCGGCGGCCGGGGGCTGACGGAATCGGTGCCCGCTCTGCGCGAGGCCTGGGAGTCGGCGGGCCGGGACCCGAAGCAGCTCCAGGTGGTGCCGTACGCGGTGCTGCCGAGCGCGGGGAAGCTGGCGCACTACGCGGACCTGGGCATCGAGGAGGTCGTCCTGCAGCTTCCCCCGGCAGGGGTGGCAGAGGTCCTGCGCACCCTCGACGATTACGCACAGTATCTGTGACCGAGGCAGGGCCGGGACGGCGCCGAGGGCGGGGACCGCTCGGGTGATGTCCGCTCGCACCTCCGGGAGGACGGGCGCGCCACGTCTCTCGGGGGTCGGTGATCGGGAATGATCGACCACCCCGGCCGGGCGGGCCCGCGCCCCCTTCCGCGGGCCCGCCCCCGGTGCAACCGTTCGTCCGGCATGCGCATCTTCTCCTGTTGAAGATCGAACCGGTTCCGGGGAGCGGGGAACGATGAACAGGCCGTTGCGGCACATAGCCATCTTCTGCGGGCTGCTGATCATGGCCCTGCTGCTGCGGACGAACTGGCTCCAGTACTTCCAGCGTGAGGCGCTTTCCACCGACGAGCACAATCGCCGGGTGAAGATCGCCCAGTTCGCCACTCCGCGCGGGGACATCATCGTCCGCGGCAAGGCGATCACCGGCTCCAAGGCGGTCGACGGCACGGACTTCAGGTACCGGCGGACCTTCAAGCAGGGCGCGATGTACGCCCCCGTCACGGGCTACGCCTCCCAGGCGCAGGGCATGTCCCTCCTGGAGAAGACGTACGACACCATCCTCAGCGGCCAGGACGACCGGTTCGCCTTCCGGCACGCCAAGGACATCCTCACCGGGGAGCAGCGCCGCGGCGGCGATGTGATCACCACCATCGACCCCAAGGCGCAGGAGGCCGGCTACAAGGGACTGACCGACCTCGGCGCCCGAGGCGCGGTCGTCGCGCTCGATCCGCGCACGGGCAAGGTCCTGGCGCTCGTCTCCACGCCTTCGTACGACCCGTCCGTCTTCGCCGGAAACACGTTCAAGGAGGGCGACAGGTTCCAGGCGCTCGTCAAGGACAGGAGCAAGCCGCTGGCCAACCGTCCGCTGCGCGAGACCTTCCCGCCCGGCTCGACCTTCAAGATCCTTACAGCGGCCGCGGCCCTGGAGAGCGGGGTGGTCACGGATGTCGACGCCGCGTCCGACGCGGTCTCCCCGTACCCCCTGCCGCTCTCCTCGAACAGGATCGGCAGTGAGGCGGGTGACGCCGTCTGCAACAAGGCGTCGATGAAGACCGCCATGCAGCACTCCTGCAACAACGTCTTCCTCGACGCGGCGTCCAAGGTCGGCGCGGACAAGATGCGCGCGACGGCGGAGAGGTTCGGCTTCAACTCCGATGTCTACTCGGACGAATTCGGCGACATGCTCGCCACCAGGAGCCTCTACCCGACCGGCCTGGACAAACCCGGAACCGCGCTGACCGGCATGGGACAGGGCAGCCTGACCAGCACGCCGATGCAGATGGCCATGGTGACCGCCGCGCTCGCCAACGACGGCAAGCTGATGCAGCCGTACCTCGTCGAAGAACTGCGCGGCCCCGACCTGTCGACCCTGGAGAAGCACGAGCCGAAGCTCAAGAGCCAGGCCGTGTCCGAGGGAACGGCGAAGAAGGTCCAGGAAATGATGGAGTTCACCGCCAAGGAAGGCAGCGCGCAGCGGGCCCTGATCGACGGGGTCACGGTCGGCGGCAAGACCGGCACGGCGCAGCGCGGCGTGAACGTCAAAGACGAGGTGCCGTACGGCTGGTTCGTCTCGTACGGCAAGAAGGCCGACGGGCAGTCGGTCGCGGTCGCGGTCTTCATCGACCCGACGGACATGGACATCTCCCGCTCGGACATCTCGGGCGGACGCCTCGGCGGGCCCATCGCGAAGAGCGTGATGCAGGCGGTGCTGGGGGAGTAGTCCCGCCTCCACTCTCCGACGGGGCCGTCGTGCTCCGCCCCGAGGATTTCCGGGGCGCCTCGCGAAGTGGGCCCGCCGGCACCCACCCCGCCTCGTACGCCTACCCGTGGTACGCGAATGGCAAAGCGATCACGGGAGCCACCAAGTCCTCGTTGACGCTCAAGTCCGCCCAGCGCGGCAAGAAGATCACCGTGAAGGTCACCGCCCGCCGCACGGGTCACACCAGCGGCTCGGCCACCAGCAGGCGACGAAGGCGGTCGCCTGCTGCTCCGCGACCCCATGCAGACGTGACGCTCAGATTTCGGACAGGAGCATCGGCAGTTTGCGCATGTCGTCGAAGACCACGGTGTCCTGGCCTTCCAGCCAGTGCGCGGGGGTCAGCCCGCCGGCGTAGCCCAGCGACCGCATTCCGGCCGAACGGGCGGCCTGGATACCGTACTTGCTGTCCTCGACGACGACGCAGGCGGACGGCTCGACCCCCATCCGCCGGGCCGCGTGGAGAAAGAGATCGGGGGCGGGCTTGCCGCGTGCTACCTCACTGGCGCTGAAGATCCGGCCCTCGAAGCGGGAGTGGAGCCCGGTGTGGCCGAGGGTGTGACGCATCTTCTCGTGGCTGCCGCTCGACGCCACGCAGCTGGGGAGCGTGAGGGCGGCCAGCGCCTCGTGGATGCCGTCGACCGCGATGAGTTCGGTGTCCACCGCATCGCGGTGGAGTTGCTCGAACCGCTCCTGCCAGACCGGGGCCCGGCCCGGCAGTCGGGCGTCGATCAGTTCGCCGATGGACGTGTTCGACCGGCCCACGAACTTCTCGATGACCTCGTCCTCCGTCAGTGCCCACCCCAGCTCGGCGCCCACTTGGACCTGGACGCGCACAGCGATTCGTTCGCTGTCGACGAGCACGCCGTCGCAGTCGAATATGACGAGTTCAAGGGGAGTGGCCATCCGGACAGGATAGGGACTCCGAGGGTCGCGGCTTGTCGGTGGGCCGGATCGCCGTCGCTCCACTGGTCGACGGTCAGTTCGCGTTCCGTCATGCCGTCGTGAGGCGTCAGCCGGTGGGCCATCCGGCAACTGGTCCGGCGTGCTTCTCGTCGTGCGCCGCTCCCGGATGCCGGACGCACGTGAACTCCCCGAATGGATCGAACACTTCGATGTCGCCGTAGACCTGGACGATCCGCTCGCCGTCGAGGTCGTGGCCGACGAAGTCCACGCGGCTGCCGACCGCGAAGGACGACTCGATCAGGCAGCCGAACTCAAGGCAGCACCAGGATCGCGTCGCCGACCGGGCGCTCGCCCGCCGCGTCGGACGGGCGGTTGATCACCTTGCCGTCGACGACCATCGTGGTCGAGCCGCCGCCGTCCAGGTTGACGGCGTTCTCCATGCCGAGGGAGTCGGCCACCGCGGCGCTCTCCGCGATGGACAGACCGAGGCTGTCGACGGCGCGGCCGTCGACCGTGGCCAGCATGATCCGGCCATGCCCGTCCACACCGGCGATCGTGCGCGGATTCCGCTTGGCCGCCCAGCCGTAGTAGAAGCTCGGGTCGCCGGGCCGGACCATGCCGTCGGCCTGCAATGTCACATGGGGACGGCCGTCGCGGACGAGCTCCGGGCCGCCGTTGACAGCCATCTGCGGGTTGTGGGCCGGTCGGCCCTGCTCATCGGTCAGGTGGCCGCTGACGGCGAGGCGGGTGCCCGGCTTGGCGATCGCGCGCAGGGCGGCGGCCTCGGTGCCGGTGCCCTGAACCGAGCGGGCACCCGCCGGGAGCGCGCCACCGCGGGTCTCCCGGACCTCGGTCACCCGGCCCTGCCGGTCCAGGACGGCTTCCACACCGGGGCCGGCCGGGGTGGAGGCGCCGTAGTCCGCGGTGAAGGCGACGAGCTCGTCGGGGTCGGTGCAGGTCGTGTCGTGGAGCGGGCGGCTGGTGGGCAGGTCGTCGTGGGTTCCGCCGCAGTTGCGGATCAGGCCGGGGACGCGGTTGATGCCGTCGAGGGCCAGCGTGGTGCGCCCGCCCCTGACCTCGCCGGTCCAGCTGTACCGGTTGACGCCTGCGTGCCGCGCGTCGGCGGTGAACGTGAACACCGGCCGGCCGTTGGTGGCCTCGCTCCGCAGCTGTCCGTCGTAGACGCCGAGGCCGGCGGGGTCGCCGGGCGCACCGGCGGCGGGGTCGAGCACGAAGAACCCGGCGTTGACCCCCGCAGTCGCGTTCCGGGCCCGGGCGAGCGCGCTGGTGGTCTCGCGCCGCTCGATGTCCGGTCCGAAGTCGCCGGCGAGGTCACCGCGGAACTTCTCGGGGTCGATGGTGAGCACCTGCACGCGCCACGGGCCGCGGTCGGTCGAGGCGCCGTCCCACCCGGTGAAGACGGTGGAGGCGGTGAAACCCGCGGCCCGCACCCGTGCGAGGAGGGTGTTGGCGGCTGCCTTGTCGGCGTCGAGCCCGATCCGCACCCGGAAGCCGAGCGTGCCGCCGGCGAAGTCGGCCACCGCGGGGGTCGTGACCTCCTCGACGCGAGCGACGAATCCCTTGCCGGACAAGGCTCCGGCGAGAGCGTCGGCATGCGCCCGGTCTGCGATGGCGGTGGGCGGCGCGTCGGGGTCCGGGTTGTTGCCGCCACCGGGGACGGCGACCTCCACGGTCCAGCCGTCGGCAGGATCGGCCTCGCCGCGAACAATCGTGGTCAGGGTGACGCCGGGCTGGAGGGTCTCGACCGTACGGGTCTCGGGAAGGCCGCGCGGCCCGAGCGGCAGCCCGTGATCACGCTCGGCGGCCGCAGTCGGCCCGCCGGCTGTGCCCGCCACGAGGGCTATTGCTGCCATCACGGCAAACTTCCTTGCTCCGAACCGCATATGACACCTCGTCCTGGTTCCGGTGATGGCGGCCATCACCTAAGCACGGGAGCCCGACGGCGCGGAAGTCCTTTGCGTCAGCTGTGCTTCGAGCGTGTCCGGCCGGCGAATCCGGTCAGCAGCACCTCGACGACGCGTCCACGCCGGGGTCGCGGCCAGGGCGCGGAGAACCACCTCCGGCTGGAGCGCTGACCTCGGCAGTTTCAAACGGTGAGCCGGTGATGGCCGGTTCGGCAGTCGCGCCAGTGGCCGGGGGTGGGGGAGCGGAAGGCACGCTCGCAGCCGTCGCAGGTCTGGAAGGGCGTCACCAACCCGGTGTACGGGGGCGAGGGCCGGAGTCGGGGTACGGCCTGCGTCCGGTCGGGGCGCCGGCCACGTCCGGGGGAGCCACCGACCGGGTCGTGGGCAAGACGGTCCGGGCCGAGTGATGTGCCGGTCGTCATTGAGGCGGACACGCGACAGGGCCGACGCCCACCGCCCGGGGTCCCCCCCGGTGGCAGGTACGGTCACTGCTGGTAAGCATGGACCCATGTCCGTCGAAGATCAGGGAGAAGCCATGCCCATCGCGGTACTCGGAGCGACCGGTGGCCAGGGCGGTGCGGTGGCCGCCGCCCTGCTGGAGGCGGGGCGCGCCGTGCGCGCCGTGGTGCGTGATCCCCGCAGCGGGCGGGCCAGGGCGCTGGCGGTGGCCGGAGCGGAGGTCGTCCCCGGGGATCTGTTCGACGCGGACTCGCTCGCCGAGGCGTTCAGGGGTACGACGGCCGCGTTCGCCGTGACCACGCCGTTCCAGGACGGTCTGGACGCGGAGGTGGCCCAGGGCGCGGCGATCGTACGGGCCGCCGAGGCCGTCGCACTGCCGCATCTGGTGCTGGCCTCCGTCGCCAGTGCGAACCGCGGCACCGGCGTCCCGCACTTCGAGACCAAGGCGAGGACAGAAGAGCTGCTGGCCGGCTCAGGACTTCCGGCGACGGTGGTGGCACCGACCTACTTCTACGACAACGCGCTGGGCGCGCTGGACGAGGTCGCCGCCGGCCTCCTCACCATGCCGCTCTCCGGCGACACTCCTCTCCAGCAGGTGGCGCGACAGGATCTGGGCCGGGTCGTGGCCGCGGTCGTGGCCGATCCGGACCGCTGGATCGGGCAGCGGATCGAAGTGGCGGGCGACGACCCCACGCCCGTCCGGATGGCCGAGGAGATCGGGCGGGCCGCGGGCGGCACGGTCGCGTTCCGGCAGACGGCACTGGAGGATCTGCGCACCGTCAACCCCGACATGTTCGCCATGTACAGCTTCCTGGAGAGCACCGGTTACCAGGTGGACCTGGAGGCGCTGCGCGCGCAGTTCCCCACTGTCCCCTGGACCTCGTACGCCGCATGGGCGGACACCCAGGACTGGCCGAAGCCCCGCGGCTGAGCCCCGCCACCGCGGTCGCATCAGCTCCAGGTCCTCGCCCCATGCGTCCAGCACCGCGCCGTGGCCGGCGTGCCGGGCCGCTGCCTCGATCCGGGCGAAGAGGCTCCGTCGGAGGGACACACCGCCCGTTGCCGAGATGCGGTCCAAGGCCTCCAGCAGCGGGTCGGTGTCCCAGCCGGGCAGCGGGTAGCGGCTGAGTTCCCGCTCCAGGTATTTGTTGTAGGGGCGGGGACGGCGGTCCAGGGCGAAGAGCAGTTCCAGTAGGAGTCCGATGCTGTCGGCGGCGTCGAGGCGGGCGGCGAGCGCATGTCCGTCACGGCTGTTCTTGACGGAGCGGTAGAGAGAGTTGGCGTAGGCGTCGAGCCACTGAGCGGCGTCCCGGAACGCTTCAGCGGAGTCGAGCCGTGCCTTGGCGGCCAGGATCTCGGCGATGCCCCCGTCGAGTCTGTCGAGCACGACCCGGGCCCGCGCCAGGGCGTAGCGCTCGAATCCGGGCATTCCGGCCGCCCGGAAGTCGGCGAGCGGGAGGACGACGAGGTCGAGTTCGGCTGTGCGGTGGCCGGCGAACCGGACGAGATCGGTCGCGGCACCATCGGCGACGACGACGTAGAGGTCATGGTCGGAGTGCTCGGTCGCCATGCCGTCATGGGCGTGGGATCCCTTGAGGGCGAGGCCGACGACGGCCGGGTCGGCCGCGGCGAGTGCGACGAACGAGTGGTATGTGAGGGGCTGTTGAGCGGTCATTGCGCGGTCTTCGGTGGGATGTGCGTCGGGGCATGTCTGCCGGAACGGACCCGTCGCCGGAACCGCCCGCGTCGTCCGCGACGGCACATGGCCGCCGCCCGGAGAATCAGCGCACGGACTTCCACCGCCCGCCCGACCTCCTGAACCTCACCTGATCGGCATCGATCCGAGATCACGAGTCGCAACAGCGCCGGGAGGTGAATCCTTTCCGGACCTCCCCGCCTCTTATCTGTGTACCGGCCGAACGGGCCGGCAGGACCGGGAGGAAACATCAATGATGGTCACTGGCCTCGTAGTGATCGGAGCCCTGCTCGTGGGCGCGTGCAGCTGGCACCTGATGCGGCGTTACAAGAGCCGAAGCTGACCAGCGCCTGCGCACGGAGCGCCTTCCGAATATGAGTAGCAGATGAACCAACGCTTCCCCTGGCCGGACGAGCGGCTGATCAAGGCCGCTCAGGACGGCGACGTCACCTCGCTCACCACCGTCGTCATGAAATCGCAGCCCCATGTGCGCAAGTTCGCCATATCGCTGTGCGCCTCACCGCAGGACGCGGAGGACGCGGCGCAGGAGGCGCTGATCATCCTCTACCGGAAGATCGGCACCTTGCGGGCCACTGGCGCGCTTGCCTCATGGATGTTCCGGATTGTGCGCAACGAATGCCTCCGGCAGGTACGGCTGCTCGTCTCGCGGAGCGACGACGCGTCGGCCGAACCGGAGGCGTCCGCGGAACCGTCCGCCGAGGACGCGGTGCTGCACAGGCTGGAGGTGGAGCGGATCGCGGCTGCGGTCTGTGCCCTTCCCGGTGACCAGCGGCAGGTCCTGATCATGCGGGACGTACAGCGCCTGCCCGGCAGGACCGTCGCCCATTCGCTCGGTCTGAGCAACGCCGCGATGAAATCGCGGCTGCACAGAGCGCGCGCAACACTGCGTCACTCACTGACAGTGACCGATCGAGCCATCGACCAACCAGTCGGAGGAGACTCATGACCGTGACCACCGTGAAGCCCGCGCAGGGGGCGAAGGCCCGGGCCGCCGCGCAGTCCGCGCCCGAGACGAACTTCGCCAGCAAGTCCGTCCCGCGCCACCTGGCGCGCGGCGTCATCGGCTTCGGGCTGATCATCGGCTCGATCGGCCTGGTGCCCGTCGCCGGCCCGGCCACCCTGCTGGCGGCCCCGTTGGCCCTGATCGCCTTCCGCGGCTGTCCCACCTGCTGGATGGTCGGCCTGACGCAGACCATTTCCCGCGGCCGTCTGGAACGCCAGTGTGTGGACGGTGTCTGCACCCTCACCAAGGCGCACCCGGCGGCAGAGGCCGCAGACGAGCCGACAGCCGACATCGAGGTCCTGGCCGCTTCCCGGTGACCGGGCCACGGCCCTTCCCGTGGACCGCGAGCCTGCGAACGCCCGCCCCGTCGGCTTCGACCGGCTCCGCGCGCCGGGCTGCGCATTGCGGTCGGCCTGCGCACGATGCCCAGGAGCTCAGGCCGACGGCCGCCCGCCGATACGCGTACGGGCCGGGCACCCCGTC
>NZ_JBHVEE010000027.1:0-85945 GCF_042802415.1 Streptomyces sp. NPDC057486
GCCGTAGGCGGGCCGCCTTGATCAAGTAAAGAAACTTTGGACAGCTCGGCTCTCTGGGCCGCCTCTCGCCGACCGCTTCACGGCACTTCGTCACGCTTGGGGCGTTCTGTGTTCCGGATCGCCAGAACTTATCCACAGGCGTTCCGGGTTTTCCTGAACTCGTCGAGGTCGGCATGTCACACGGACGTCCTTGGCCACACCTCTATGAGTGCGCTCCGGCATTGGGCTGGTCCGCGTTTCGAGGGGGTGTCCGCTGTGGCGTGTTGGCTGAGCGAAGAGAGGCGAGGGCGCGTCAGACAGGACGCGTGAGCAAGTCGCATCACCACGGTGCGGGAGGGCGTGAAGCCCTTGACCGTCCTGCGGGACAGGGCGACGCACGAGCTAGTGACTCGTGCTGGTGTGAACAGGTAGATCAGCGCAATGGAGGGCGGGGCCTGGTGGACGAGACAGGGATAGCGGCACTGGACGCTGAGGTGACGCGTCTCGCCGTGGAGGTGGCCGAGGTGGCATCGCTGTTGGAGCAAGTACGAGAAGAGGCTAGGAGCCTTCTTCTTCACCTTCGCCCTTCAGTTGCTGCATCAGCTCCAACATCCCCATCAGCGTCTCGCGCATCTCGCTGATCTGGTCACGCAGGTCAGCAACCTCGGCGGAGAGGGAGGAGACGCGAGACCGCAAGCCGTCGACATCGCCCTGGGTGTCGGACGGTTCTGCGTTCTCGGTCGCGCCCGCGGACTCGGCGCCGGCGGCTGGACGCCGGATGAAACTGCCTCGGCCCTGGACGCTGTAGATCAGGTCTTCGTTCTTCAGCAGCCGGAACGCGTTCTGGATGGTCGCGCTGGCCAACCCGAACTTCTCCTGGAGCTCCCGGGAGGACGGGACCTTGTCCCCAGGACTCAGCTCGCCACTCTGAATCTGGCGGCGGAGGTACTCGGCCACCTGCACATAGGGCGGTCGCGAGTCGTCTTCGAGGGGCAGCGTCATGGCCTCAGAATACGGCGGCTACGCCTGCCTCAGCTATGGAACGTACGGGTAGCAGAGAACATCCAACACGCAGGTGTTGCAGTACACCTAGCTGTCGTGGTTACCTCTTGGTGCGGCCGAAACCCCGGACCGCGAAACACACCGAAGGGCTCTACCTGTCATGCCTATGACCTTCATTCGCGTCGGCCTGCTCGACTCCACGAACTTCATGGTCGGCACTCCGCCGGTACCGAAGTGGAAGGACCAGGAGAACGGCGTGCGCGCCGTAGACCGAGAGACCGGCGAGCCGATGTTCGTGGTGACGCTCTTCCTGATGGAGGACGACCGCGCCGAGGCAATGAAGATCACCGTTCCGGCGGGAGGTCTGCCGAACGGTCTTCACCCCGGCCGCTTCGTGAAGCCGGTGGAGCTGTTCGCGATTCCGTGGGCCCGGATCTTCAACGACTCCCTTCAGGAGGGTGTCGCCTTCCGCTGCGCATCCCTGGAGCTGGTCGCTGGCCCGACGGTCCCGCAGGACGCTGCCGAGTCCGCGGCGGCGTAAGTCCTGCACCCGCGACATCCCAGGGTGGCGGCCCCCTGCCTTTCGTCACCGTGCGGGCAGTGCGCCGCCGCCCTGGCGGCCGACTCCTAGACAGAAGGACGCAGTAATGAACGGAACCAACGAAGCCTTCGGCTGGGTCAGCGGCGCTGTCTGGCTGGGGCTCCTAATGATCGCCCTGTGGGCGGTGGTGTGGGTGGTCCGCTACCTGCGAGCGACGCCCATGGAACGCCGCAGCATCCGTCTGGCTGTACGCATCCGGTGGGGCTGGAAGCGGCTGGCGCCGTTGGTCGGACTGTCCGTCACCGACAAGATGCCAACCGCCGTGGCCTCCCTCACCAGCGGTGACAAGGTCATGAAGCCCCGCGTCCTGGTCCCGACCCTCAAGGTCGTCCCGGATGAGTTCGGGGTCATCGTGCGGGCGAGCTGCCTGCCGCAAGTGGGCCTGAAGGAATTCCAGAAAGCAGCCCCGTATCTGGCCGACGCATGGCGCATGACCCGGGTCTCGGTCCTGCCGGACAATCCGGGTCAGGTCCTCATCCGTGGGGTCCGAGTCGACCCGCTCACAACCTCGACCACGCACACCCCTACGGGGCAACCGCCACAGAAAGTGGCCCTGTGGGATCTGGGGCTGGACGAGTTCGGCATGCTCGTCAGCGTGCCGTTGTCGGAAGTTCCCGGCGTCACGATGGCGGGACTGCCCGGCTTCGGAAAGACGTCTGCGGTGAACCGTCTGATCTGCGACTGGGCCCCCTCACCGACCGTTCAGTTCAACGTGTTCGACGGCAAGGTGTCGCACGCCTACGAGGGCGACTACGCCGATCTCGTGGAGAGGCTGTTCGCCTTCGTCGGTGACGACCTGGAGGCGGCGAACAAGGAGCTGAAGCGTCTGGTCGAGCTTCGCCGTGCCCGCTCGGCATCTCAGAAGCAGATCCGGGGCGTCAAGAACTTCTGGCACGCCGGCCCTACGGAGGACTGGCCGCTGATCGTGACCATCATCGACGAAGCACACACCTACTTCCGCGACTACAAGGGCTCTGACCAGCAGACGAAGCGGCTGGCCGCACTGGCTGCCGAAAATGCCCGCCTGGTGGAAGACCTCACCAAGAAGGGGCGGGCGCTTGGCTTCCTGACCCTGATCATCACGCAGAAGACGACCGGCGACGCGATCCCCACCTTCATCCGCGACGTGTGCCCGGTCGGCCTGTCCTTCGCCCAGAAGACTGCCGACGCCGCCGTTGCCGCGCTCGGGGACGACATCCGTCAGTGGCCCGAAGCCAACCCGGTCACACTCCAGGACGCTGCCTATGTGGGGGTGGCGGTCATGAACGCCCACGGTCGCCCCGGCTTCGTCCGCATTCGCACTCCGTTCGTGGCCGACGAGCACGCCGCCCGCATAGCTGCCGAGACAGCACACCTCACCCGTGACCCCGGACAGCTCCTCGAACGCCTCACCGGTCAGGGCCTCGTGGACCTGGCCAAGGCTCTGCCAGAAGCAGCCTGAGCTGCCTTGTTCCCTGCGACCTCGAAAGGAGGTGAAACCTCATGTCGGAAGACCGGATCACGCAACGCACGGTGACCGTGGTCATGGCTGTCATCGCCCTGCTGGCCTTCGTGTTCTCCTTCGGCAACGTCTGGAGCCTCGCCCTGCGCCTCGGCATTCCCGGCTCCGTCGCCCCGCTCATCGCCCCGATGGTGGACCTGTCGGTGGTCGGCCTTCTAGTCGCCCTGCGGTACCTGTCCCTGCGTGGAGTCCCGGCGAGTGAACTCACGGCGGCCACTCGCCTCATGCACGTCTCCGGCTTCTTCACCCTCGCCCTGAACGTGGCCGAACCCATCATCGCCGGGCACTACGGCCGCGCCTGCGTGGACGCCGTAGCTCCCCTGCTCCTCCTCGGCTGGGGCTCGGTCGGCCCTGCCCTCCTGCGCCACTTCCACGCGGTCGCCATTCTCGCCGCCGCGCCGACCGAATCCCCCGCACTGCTGATCGATACAGCACAGGTCCCGGACCAACCGGTACTGTCCGCGCCCGCCGAAGCTGTCCAACCTGCGGCCCCCGCGGTGGCTCCCGCCCCGCTGCCCGCCACTGACCCGGCCCCGGCCGCTCCGGTGCCCCCGGGCCTCCTGGAAGCCGCGCGCGAGATCGCGGCCGACCACACCGCCACTCACGGCCAGCCCATCACCGCCACGCAACTCAAGGCCCGGCTCGGCGTCGGCCTCCCCCTGGCCAAGGCTGCTCACGCCGCTCTGACGGCCTGACTTCCCGGCACTTCTACTCCGCTTCCCGCCCCTGCCCTACCGGGCCCAGTTCGTCATGCCTCCGGGCAGCAAACCCTCTCCGTTGCTGCCCGGAGGCCTCAGCCCCGCCAGAAGGGATATCTGCACCCCATGGCCCGCGAAATCGGCCTGCACCACGTGATCAGCCCCGCCGTCCGAGACCTTCTCGCCCTCGCGAACGGCAACGGCTTAGACCGTGTCACCGAACAGGTCCGCAACCTGCGCGGCTGCACCAACCCCGTGAACCTGCACGGCTGGACGGCCACCACCGACCCGACCACCAAGCAAGTGGTCCGCTCGTACCGCTCCGAGGACGAACCCACCGGACGCCTGCTGACCACCTGCGGCAACCGCCGCTCCTCCCGCTGCCCTGCCTGCTCTCGGGTGTACGCCGCCGACACCTACCACCTCATCAAGGCCGGACTGTCCGGCGGCAAGAGCGTCGCCGAAACCGTCCGCGACCACCCCCGCGCCTTCGTCACCCTCACCGCCCCGTCCTTCGGTCCCGTGCACAACCGCCCTACGACCAACGCGGGCGAGCCCCGCCCCTGCGCGTGCGGCGTAAGCCACCCACAGGACGCTCCCGAACTCGGTACGCCACTTCGCCCAGCAAGCTACGACTACACCGGCGCTGTCCTGTGGAACGCCCACGCCGGGGCTCTCTGGGCCCGCTTCACCACCTACCTGCGACGCGCCCTCGCCAAGCACCTCGGCATGACACAGAAAGCACTGAACGCTGCTCTCCGGGTCTCCTTCGCCAAAGTCGCCGAGTACCAGCAACGCGGCCTGGTCCACTTCCACGCGGTCGTCCGCTTCGACGGTCCCGACGGCCACACCACCTCGCCCCCAGCCTGGGCCACCTTCGACGCCCTTCAGGAAGCCGTCGGCCTGGCGGTAGAGCGTTCCAGTCTCCTCGTCGAATCGGACGCGGTCGGCGAACGTGTCATCAAGTGGGGTGACCGCTTCAAGGTGGACCAGATCTCCGCCCTGGGCGACGGCGAACTCACCGATGCCAAGGTCGCCGGATACGTCGCGAAGTACGCCACAAAGAACGCCGAGGGCGCGGGCACCGTTGACCGCACCCTGATGTGTCGCCCCTGCGCGGGACGCGGCTACGTACGCGGCCCTGACGGCTTTCGGGACCTCTGCGCCGACTGCGACGGCACCGGCCAGGCCGAGCCCCTCACCAGCCTCCCTGTACAGCAGCACGCCCGGCAGATGATCCGCACGGCTTGGGCGCTGGGACACCTCCCGGAGTTCTCCGACCTCAAGCTCTGGAAGTGGGCCCACATGCTCGGCTTCCGCGGCCACTTCTCCAGCAAATCCCGGGCTTACTCCACCACCCTCGGCGCACTCCGTGACGTACGCCGCGCCTGGCGCCTGGCCCAAGCAGAAGTCGCCCGCGCCCGCGCCGGCCTCCCGGTCAGCGACGAGAACACCACCCTCGTCACGGCCTCCTCGTGGACCTACCTCAGCAGTGGCTACCGGCCCGGTGAAGAACTCCTCGCCGCCCAGGTCCGCCACGACAGAGCCCGCATCGAACGCCTCAAGCAAGAAGGGTTGCTGCCCGCATGACGACGGCCGTGCTCACCGTGGACCAGGTCGCCGAGCGGCTCGGCATCAGCCGCTGGAAGGTCCACGACCTGATCCGCTCCCGCGAACTCACCTCCTTCAAGATCGGCCGCTGCCGTCGTATCAGCGAGGCCGCCGTGGCCGCGTACGTATCCCTCCGCACCGAACAGGAAGCTGCCTGATGGCCAAGCCGAAGAGGAACGCCAACAACGAGGGCACCATCTACCAGCGCAAAGACGGGCGCTGGGAGGGCAGCGCGTACGTACTCACGACTGACGGCACGTACAAGCGGCGCAGCGTCTACGGCAAGACCTGGGACGACGCACACGAGAAGCTGACCAGACTCAAGGCCGACTCACTCAACGGTCTGCCGGTGGCCACCAGCAAAATGACGGTCTCCGAGTACTTGGGGTACTGGCTGTTGAACGTCGCCAGGGGCAAGGTCCGGCGGACGACCTACGTCAACTACGAGTCCCTCGTCCGCAACTACGTCACCCCAGAGTTCGGCAGGAAGAAGCTGGTCCGGCTCACTGCCCGCGACATACGGGCATTCCTCATGAAGACGGCCGCCACCTGTCAGTGCTGTGCCCAGGGCAAGGACAAGAAGCGGCCCGAGCACAAGCGGCGCTGCTGCGCCCTCGGCAAGTGCTGCACGAAGCTCCCGTCCGATCGGACCGTGCGCTTCCTTCTCGTGATCCTGCGTGCCGCTCTCCAGCACGCCGTACGCGAGGACGAGCTGCCGCGCAACGTGGCCCGGAACGTGGAGTTGAGCATGGGCACGAAGCGCGAGATCGAACCCCTCACGGTCAGGGAGGGGCGGCTGCTCCTGGCGGCGGCGCGGGAGAACCGGCTGTGGGCCGCTTACGAGCTGGCGGTTCGGATCGGCCTGCGCCGCGGTGAGCTGCTCGGGCTGCGCTGGTCGGACGTGGACCTCCACGAAGGTGTCCTCACGGTCCGGCAGGCTCTTCAGCGAGTCGGCGGCGAGCTGCTGATCGTCGCGCCGAAGACACAGCGCTCGGCCCGTCGCGTGGCCCTGCCGGCAGAGTGCGTGACGGCTCTCCGCGCTCAGCGCGCCCAGCAGATCGCCGACAGGAAGGCCGCGGGCGACACCTGGAAGGACACCGGCCATGGCCTGGTCTTCACCACCAGGAACGGAACGCCCATCGAGCCGCGCAATCTGAACCGTTCCTTCGAGGCTCTGTGCGTCCGGGCCAGCGTTCGGAAGGTCCGTTTCCACGACCTGCGCCACACCTGCGCGTCGCTCCTTCATGAGCAGGGAGCCGACGCCCGCATGATCATGGAAGTCCTCGGCCACAGCTCGATCCGCGTGACTATGGACATCTACACGTTCGTCCGGCTCGACTCGCAGCGCTCGGCGTTCGATCGTGTTGGGGATGCCCTGAGGGGTGACGGCAGTGACTCGGACGACAACGGCAGCGCGGGCGGTAGCCCTGTAGCCATCTGACCCGCCCCGGCATGCGGTTGCCGTCAACCACTGCCGTCAAGACATAAGCCAGAGGCCCCGTGGATTGCTCCGCGGGGCCTCTGGTCTGCTGTGCACTCGGCAGGATTCGAACCTGCAACCTTCTGATCCGTAGTCAGATGCTCTATCCGTTAAGCTACGAGTGCTTGGCGTTCCGGGCTTTTCTGCCTGGTCGGCGTTACGGGAACAACATTACATGACCTGCGCCGTCACGCGAAATCCATTACCCAAACCGCCTCTGACCTGCGAAAACTCCATGTCGGGTCCTGTCTGCACGCGCCTTCGCGAACGCGGGCCGCACCCGGATACGACTGAAGCCCCGGCCAGTGGCACGGGGCTTCAGTGATCAAGCGGAGGCGGAGGGATTTGAACCCTCGATGGGCTTTAAGACCCAAACCGCATTAGCAGTGCGGCGCCATAGACCGGACTAGGCGACGCCTCCAGCACACCCCGCGCGAACGCGAGTGGTGCGTGCAGATGATGACACAGCTGAGCACTGCCTCACCAATCGCCGCCTACGGTACTAGGCCGTCGGCCGCCAGGGCAAAGCCTTCGGGTTGCGCAACGCCGGAGCATGCGGAGCGTTAGTGATGACGGGGTACCGCCTCTCCGTCTTCCGCACGCCCACAGGAGCCCGCATGCTGCGCCGCCTCGCCCTCACCGCTGTCACGTCCTTCGCCGTGCTGTCCGCCGCCGCACCGGCCGCGACCGCTGCCACCGGCCACCTTCCGCTGCCCCTCCCGCTGCCGGTACCGGCGCTCCAGGGCGACGACGACGCCCGGAAGACCGAGCTGACGGTCACGGTCTCGAATTCCGGGGACCGCGCCGCCGACGGTGTGTACGAACTGAAGTGCTCCCCCGCCGGCGGCAGCCACCCGGTGGCGCAGCACGCGTGCGACCGGCTCACGAAGCTGGGGGAGCCCGCGGGTGACGGCAAGGACCCCTTCCGTCCGGTGCCCACCGGCGCCATGTGCACCCAGCAGTTCGGCGGATCGGCCACGGCCCGGGTCACCGGAACCTGGCACGGGCAGCGTGTCGACGCCGCCTTCGACCGGACCGACGGATGCGAGATCGCACGCTGGAACAACCTGCGGCCGGTGCTCCCGAATGTCCGGTGACCCGACGCGGACGGGGCCGTCACGGGACACGCCAGGGGCAAGGTTCGTACACGGTATGCACAGAACCTTGGTGAGAGCTCCCCCCATCCGCCGCCGGATGCCCCTCCCCTGCCTTTAGACTCCTCCAGTGACAGCCTGCGGCCCGAGGGGCAAGCTTGGGGCCCGCTGTCGGCAAGGTGCGGTAACCAGGGAGGAAGCGTCGTCGTGAGCAGCAGGCCATCCCGAGGCGCTGCTCGCCTCGCAGCCATACTCGACGCCCTCCCCGACGGGCTCCTGCTCGTCAACTGCAACGGCACGGTCGTCAACGCCAACACCATCGCCCTCGAAATGTTCGAGACGCCGGGCACCGCGCTCGTCGGTCGCGGACTCCTCGATCTGCTTCCGGAGTTCGACTCCAAGTTGATCCCGGGGTCGATGCGCAGGCCCGAGGCAGCGGACGCGCGGGGCCGGACGAAGCCGACGCGGATGATCGCGCGGCGGACCGACGGCAACGAGTACCCGGTCGAGGTCACCAGCGCCAGCCTGGAGGACGGGCAGGCCGCGTACAACGACTTCCAGTCCACCTACAACGGCAGCTACACGGGCGACGAGCTGCTGATGCTCGTCGTACGGGATCTGTCGGGCACCGTCGACACCGAGGCCGAGCTGGCCCGTTCGCAGCGGCAGACCGAGATGATCCTGCGTGCCGCGGCCGAGGGGGTCGTCGGCACGGACACCGACGGCCGGGTCGTCCTGGTCAACCCCGCCGCCGCGCAGATCCTCGGCTTCCGTGCCAGCGACCTGGGCGGCCAGGAGCTGCATCCGCTGATCCTGCACTCGCGTGCGGCGGGCGAGCCGTTCCCGTACGAGGAGTCGCCGCTCGCCGACACGCTCAAGTCCGGTCGCAAGCACCGGGTGCGCGGGCAGGTGCTGTGGTCCAAGAGCGGCGCGCAGGTGCCCGTCGATCTGACGACCGCGCCCGTCCGGGACGGGGACCAGCTGGTCGGTGCGGTGATGACGTTCACCGACCGTCGGCCGTACGAGGAACTCACCAACGAGCACACGGCGCGGCTGACCGAACTGACCGAGGGCCACACCGCCGAGGTCACCCGGCTGACCGAGCAGCACACCGCCGAGGTCACCGGGCTGACCGAACGGCATGCCGCCGAGGTGGCCGACCGGACCGAGCGGTCCGCGGCCGAGTCGGAGGAGCTGACCGAGCGGCTCGCACAACTGACCGCCCGGCACGCACAGCTGACCGCCGTCCTCGGCGAGTCGCTGCGCGGGCCACTGGAGGAGCTGCGCGGCGAGCTCTCGACGCTCGCCTCCGACCCGGCGGGCCAGCTGTGGCCCGAGGCCAACCAGATCCTGCACCACCTGGCCGCCGGCTACGCCCGGATGACGACGCTCGTCGACAACGTGCTCGGCTACCAGCGTCTCGACAGCGGGGCGGAGGCGCTGGTCAAACAGAAGGTGCTGCTCGACTCGGTCGTGACGGCCGGGATCGACGCCGCTGTGGAACTGATCGGTCCGGGGCGCGCGCAGTTCGCGGTGCACGCGCCGCCGATCGAGGCCGAGGTGGACGCGGGACGACTGGTGACGGCGCTCGCCCACCTGGTCGCGGACGTCGCCGGGATCGACTCGACCGGCAAGGCGAGGGTGGTGCCGGGCGTCGGCTACGTCGACTCGACGGTGGTCGTGGCGGCGGCGCAGCGCGGTGAGGTCGTACGGATCGAGGTGCGCGGACCGTTTGCCGGGGGCGACCCGGTGCACGAGCCGATCGTGCGCGGGATCGTACGGGCGCACGGTGGCGTGCTGCAGACGCACGAGATGCCGGGGATGAGCGGCAGCGCGTACGTCCTCGAAGTGCCGCTGGGTGCGGGTGAGGGGACCGTACTGCCGCCTCAGACGCCTCCCGTCCCGGCTGCGTCCGAGGAGACCGGACAGCCGCAGGGGACGTCGGGCGGCGGACGGCGCAGGGCGCGCCGCGCATCGACGGACGCCTTCCTGGAGAGCCCGGTGGGCGGCGGGACGGCCGCTGCGGGGGCCGAGTCCGGTGACACCGCTGCGGCGGAGCCGACGGGGCGGCGCAGGGCGCGTCGTGAAGCGGCGGCGCAGGACGAGCGCGGCGGACAGCAGCCTCAGCAGCCGTCCGCCCAGCAGTCGCCTCACGAACTCATCCCGGCCCAGCAGGGCGAGGGATCCGGTCGCAGGCGGGGACGGCCCAGCCCGGCCGAGACGGGCGCGGGTCAGCCCGCGGAGCAGCCGGGGCAGGCGTTGGCGCTGCCCGCGGCCGCGGAGCCGTCCGAGGGGGCGGTGGTGACGGCGGCCGAGGGCGCTCAGGGCATGGGCGGCCGTCCGCAGCGCGGGCAGACCGTGCCGCCGCAGGGCGTACCCGCCGAGGCGCCCGTACCGGTGCCCGCGGGCGGTGGACGGGCACGCCAGGGCAGCGAGAACCAGCTGGCCCTCCCGGCCCTCGCGTCTGCCCCGGGGCCGGACCGGACTCAGCATCAGGCGCAGCAGCAGCCGACCGGGCGACGGGCCCGCCGGGCGCTGGCCGCCGCGCAGGACCGAGCCGCCGCAGCCGAACCGGTGGGGCCGCGTACCGCGTTCGCCCTCCCGCCCGCCGATGCCGACCGGATCCCGCCCACGGCCGGTGAGGCGGACGCCTCGCTGCCCGGACGCCACGACGCCGTGGGAACGCCGCAGGACAACCACCACACGCCGCCGCAGGAACACCCCGCACCGACCGGGCGCCGCCGTGCCCGTCACGCCCCGGAGACGCCCCAGCAGCAGCCCGGACAGCCGGAACCCGCGCAGGAGCCCCTGCAGCCCGGCAGCCGGCCGGAGAACGACACCTCGGGACAGGGCCTGGCCGCGCTGAACACCCCCGGGGACCTGTCCCGGCCCGTAACGGGGTCCACCGCGGGCACCACGGCCAGCACCGCTCCCGCCGGCCCGGCGGAAAGCCGTCCGGACGCCATCGCGCCCGAGCCCGCTCCCATGGCCGAGCCCGCGGCGGACCCGCGGCGACAGCCGCTGCCCGCCGAGGCACCGATGCCCGCGCCGACAGCGGGGTCCGCCGCCGCGCCCGTCTCCACCGACTCGACGCAGGGGCGCGCGTTCAGCGTGCGGACCCTCGGGCAGGGCGTGCCGTTCGCCCAGCACCTCGCACACCAGCAGAACCACACGCTCGGCGGTGCCGGGCGTCGGCGCAAGCTCGCCGCGCCGCCCGAGGACGAGCGCGCCCCGGAGCCCACCCCGCCGCAGCCGGCCACCGCACCGGCCACCGCCCCCCAGCCCGGCAACGCGCCCACCACCAGTGCCTCCGGGCAGTTGCTCTCAGCCCCGGCCGCCGAGGGGCGCGCGTACGCCATAGGGGCACCCGACGAGGGCGCCGAGGGGCCGGAGCCGCTGGACGGCCCGGGCGGCGCGGTCGAGGTCGCCAACCGTCCCTCACCGCAGCCGGTCGACGACGAGCTTCCCCCGGAACCGCTGGACAACCCGCGCCGGCTGCTCGTCTGGCCCGCGCCCGACGTCTCCACCCAGCAGGCGCTGAGCGACCGCGGCTACCGGCCGGTGATCGTGCACTCCCGCGAGGAGGTGGACGCCCAGATCGCGGCGTTCCCCGCCGCCCTCTTCGTGGACCCGCTGACCGGGCCGATCACGCGTACGGCGCTGCAGTCGCTGCGCCAGGCGGCCGTGGCGGCCGAGGTTCCGGTGCTGGTGACGGCCGGTCTGGGACAGGCATCGCGGGAAGCCGCGTACGGCGCCGACCCCGCGGTGCTCCTCAAGGCGCTCGCGCCCCGCGACAGCGAGCAGCACCCGCCACGGGTGCTGCTGATCGAGGAGCACGAGGAAATCGCGGTGGCGCTGACGGCGACGCTGGAACGCCGCGGCATGCAGGTCTCGTGCGCCGCGACCGACAGCGAAGCGGTCTCCCTCGCCACCCGGATGCGGCCGAATCTGGTGGTGATGGACCTGATGCAGGTACGCCGCCGCCGAGCCGGGATCGTCGACTGGCTGCGCGCGAACGGCCAGCTCAACCGGACCCCGCTGGTCGTCTACACCTCGGCCGACATCAACCGGACGGAGCTGCCGAGGCTCAGCTCCGGCGAGACCGTGCTCTTCCTGGCGGAACGCTCGACGAGCGAAGAGGTCCAGTCCCGCATCGTCGACCTGCTGGCGAAGATCGGCACGAACTGAGGCAGTCGTCGTCACGACGACGGACAGGGGCGGTACGGGACTTCCCGTACCGCCCTCGCCGTCACCGCACCGATCAGAGCTGCGTGACGTCCAGCTCGCCCGCCGCGTACTGCCTGCGGATCACCTTCTTGTCGAACTTGCCGACGCTGGTCTTCGGCACCGCCGGAATGATCGACCAGCGCTCCGGCAGCTGCCACTTGGCTATGCCGGACTCGGCGAGGAACGCCTTAAGCGCCTCGTATTCCGCGATCGCGCCGTCCTTGAGCACGACGGTCGCCAGCGGACGCTCGCCCCACTTCTCGTCCGGGACCGCGACGACGGCGGCCTCGGCCACATCCGGGTGCGCCATCAGGGCATTCTCCAGCTCGACGCTGGAGATCCACTCGCCGCCGGACTTGATGACGTCCTTGGCGCGGTCGGTGAGGGTGAGGAAGCCGTCCTCGCTGATGACGCCGACGTCACCGGTCTTCAGCCAGCCGTCCTCGCTGAACTTGTCCTCGGGGCGCAGCGCCTCGCCGTCCGCGCCGCCGTAGTACGCACCGGCGATCCAGGGACCGCGGACCTCCAGCTCACCGGCCGACGCACCGTCCCAGGGCAGATGCTCGCCGCCGGGGCCGACCAGTCGCGCCTCGACTCCGGCCGGGAATCGTCCCTGGGTGATGCGGTACGGCCACTCCTGTTCCACGGTCAGCCCTGCGGGCGGGTTGGCCATCGTGCCGAGCGGCGACGTCTCGGTCATGCCCCAGGCGTGGCAGAGACGGACGCCCAGCTTGTCGTACGCCTCCATGAGGGAGGGCGGACAGGCGGCGCCGCCGATGGTGACGCGGGCCATCGAGGTCAGATCGCGCGGGTTGGCGGTGACCTCGGCGAGCAGACCCTGCCAGATGGTCGGAACGGCGGCGGCGTGACTCGGCTTCTCGCGCTCGATCATGTCCGCGAGCGGGGCGGGCTGCAGGAACCGGTCCGGCATCAGCATGTTGACGCCGGACATGAACGTCGCGTGCGGCAGGCCCCACGCGTTGACGTGGAACTGGGGGACGACCACCAGCGTGGTGTCCTTGTCCGTCAGCCCCATCGACTCCGACATGTTGACCTGCATGGAGTGAAGGTAGACGGAGCGGTGGGAGTAGACGACGCCCTTGGGGTCGCCGGTGGTGCCGGAGGTGTAGCACATGGCTGCGGCCTGGCGTTCGTCCAGCTCCGGCCAGTCGTAGCTGGTCGGGCGGCCGGTGATCAGCTCCTCGTAGTCGTGCACCCGCGGCGCGGCACCGTCGAGCACGGAACGGTCACCGGGCCCGGCGACGACCACATGCTCGATCGACGGCAGGTGCGGGAGGAGCGGCGCGAGGAGCGGCAGCAGCGAGCCGTTGACGATGACGACCTTGTCGTCGGCGTGCTTGACGATCCAGATCAGCTGCTCGGCGGGGAGCCGCAGGTTGAGCGTGTGGAGCACGGCACCCATGGAGGGGATCGCCAGGTACGCCTCGACATGCTCGGCGTTGTTCCACATGAGGGTCGCGACCCTCTGGTCGCCGACGACACCGAGCTCGTCGCGCAGGGCGTGGGCGAGCTGCGTGGCACGGCGTCCCACCTCGGCGAAGCTTCGCCGCTGCGGCTCGGGCTCGCCGGTCCAGGTCGTGACCTGCGACTTCCCGTGGATCGTCATCCCGTGCGTCAGGATGCGGGTGACAGTCAGCGGTACGTCCTGCATGGTGCTCAGCACGGCGTCCTCCCGGTGGGCGCTACGCGGCAGTAAGGTTCCGCTGATTCTGCGCACATACCAAGCGGTATGTCACTACTCCCGGGCAAACGAATCGGTGCCTGTCGACTTCCTCTGCACGCATCGGCGGAGCGCCCGGGGCACGAAAACCCGGCATTGAGGTCCGGAATCCGCCGGTGACCTCGATGTCTTCCATGCACTCGTCAACTTGGACGGCCTGGTCGCAGGCGGGCGGGCTCGCGGGGTCAGCGTACGGAGGTCAGCTCCGGGTCTTCGCGCAGCTTGCCGAGCGCCCGTGACACCGCGCTCTTGACCGTGCCGATGGACACCCCGAGCACCTCGGCCGTCTGCGCCTCGCTGAGATCCTCGTAGTAGCGCAGGACGACCATCGCCCGCTGCCGGTCCGGGAGCTTCAGCACGGCTCGCCACATCGCATCGCGCAACGACTGCTGCTCGGCAGGATCGGGCGCCGGAGCTGCCTCCTGCTCGGGCAGCTCGTCGCAGGCGAATTCGTCCACCTTCCGCTTGCGCCACTGCGAGGTGCGGGTGTTCACCAGGGCCCGGCGGACATAGCCGTCGAGCGCCCGGTGATCCTCGATCCGTTCCCACGCGACGTACGTCTTGGTGAGCGCGGTCTGCAGCAGATCCTCGGCATCGCTCGGATTCGCGGTCAGCGAGCGCGCGGTACGCAGCAGCACGGGCCCCCGCGCCCGTACGAACGACGAGAACGACGGGTAGGGAGCGTAGGGCGCCCGCCCCACATACGAACCGTGCGATCCCGGTGAACCGTGCGACGCATGCTGTGTGTGCGACGCCGGCGAGGTGAGCGGCGCGTGTCCGGTGGCGGCAGTGGCTCCCCTGGAGGCGCCCGTGCAGACTGGCGTGGTCATAGGTCCACGCTAGGAGCGGGTGCTACCCGGGGGATCGGCCACAGGTCCCGAAGCCACGTCCGCCTCAGGTTGTAGGGGTGGGGCCGGCCCCACCTCCTGGAGGAGTAGAGCCCGTCACCGGGACTCAGGGTCGCCACCTGAGACAGCAACCTGAGACAACGGGCCCGCTCCTGCCCCACGGTCAGTCGCCGGTGCCCAGAATCAGTCCGGAGGTAGGCACCCCCGTGCCCGCTGTGACCAGGGTTCTGGCCGCCCCGGATATCTGGTTCACCGATGTGCCCCGGATCTGCCGGACCGCCTCCGCGATGCCGTTCATCCCGTGCAGATACGCCTCCCCCAGCTGACCTCCATGCGTGTTCAGGGGCAGCGCGTCGTCCGCCACGAAGTCGGCGGCCTCGCCCGGCCCGCAGAAGCCGAACTCCTCCAGTTGCATCAGCACGAAGGGGGTGAAGTGGTCGTAGAGAATGCCCACGTCGATGTCGGAAGGGGCGAGTCCGGAGGTACGCCAGAGCTGCCTGGCGACAACGTCCATCTCCGGCAGCCCGGTCAGCCCGTCACGGTAGAAGCTGGTCATCTGCTCCTGCGCCCGCCCTGCGCCCTGTGCGGCGGCAACGATCACCGCAGGCGGCTGCGGAAGGTCCCTGGCCCGCTCGGCGCTGGTCACGACGATCGCCTGTCCGCCGTCGGTCTCCTGGCAGCAGTCGAGCAGCCGCAGCGGTTCGACGATCCAGCGCGACGCGGCGTGGTCGGCGAGGGTGATCGGCTTCTCGTAGAAGTACGCCGCCGGGTTGCGCGCCGCATGGCGCCGGTCGGTGACCGCCACATGGCCGAAGGCCTCCGGGGTCAGGTTGTAGGTGTGCAGATAACGCTGGGCGGCCATGGCCACCCAGGAGGCGGGAGTGAGGAGCCCGAAGGGGAGGTTCCAGCCGAGCGCCGTTCCCTCGGCGGTGGGTTCCCGGTGCTGCACCCCGGATCCGAAGCGCCGCCCCGAACGTTCGTTGAAGGCGCGGTAGCAGACCACGACATCGGCAACCCCGCTCGCCACGGCGAGCGCCGCCTGCTGCACGGTCGCGCAGGCCGCACCGCCGCCGTAGTGGATGCGGGAGAAGAACGACAGCTCTCCGATGCCGGCCGCCTGGGCGACCGTGATCTCGGGGCTGGTGTCCATGGTGAAGGTGACCAGACCGTCGACATCGGCAGGTGTCAACCCGGCGTCGTCGAGGGCGGTTCGCACCGCCTCGACGGCCAGTTTGAGTTCACTGCGCCCGGAATCCTTCGAGAACTCGGTCGCCCCGATCCCGACGACTGCCGCCCGGCCGCCGAGCGAGTCGGCCCTGCGCACGCTCATGCCGATCCCTCCGGGACGCTGACGGTCACCGTGCCGGTGACATGCCTGCCGAGACCGTTGGCGCCGACGACCCTCACCTCGGCCGTCCCTGTTTCGCCGATGGCCGTGATGGTGCCGCTCAACACCATGGTGTCTCCTGGGTAGTTGGGAGCCCCCAGCCTGATGGCGACCTTGCGGAGCACCGCAGACGGCCCGAAGTGGTCGGTGACGTACCGCCCCACCAGGCCATTGGTCGTCAGGATGTTCATGAAGATGTCCGGGGAACCCTTCCGCTGCGCGAGCTCCACGTCATGGTGCACGTCCTGGTAGTCGCGGGAGGCTACGGCGCCCGCGACGATCAGGGTGCGGGTCACCGCGATCTCCAGCGGTGCCAGCTCCTCACCGACCTTCACCACGATCCCTCCTTCACCAACAACTCACCCAGTTCCCCGAGCACTTCACTGCCACATCCCAGATAGGAGTCGAGGTGACGCCCCCAGAGGAAGTGACGGTGGACCGGGTGGTCGAGATCGGCGCCCGTACCGCCGTGCAGATGCTGTCCGGCGTGTACGACTCTCCTGCCGGCCTCCGAGGCCCACCAGGCCGCAGTCAGCGCCTGGGCGCCGTAGGCCAGACCCTGGTCGTGGCGCCATGCCGCCTCGTACGCCGTGACCCGTATCGCCTCGGTGTCCATATGGGCGTCGGCTGCGCGCAGCAGCACCCCCTGGTTGGTGGAGAGCGGGCGCCCGAACTGCTCCCGGGTGGTGGTGTGGGCGACCGCTCGGGCCAGCGACCCGGCGCACACCCCGGCCTGCAATCCCGCGAACGCCGTCCGGCTCGCGGCCAGCACCGCCCCGTACATCCCTGCTCCCGCTGCCTCTCCCCTCTCCGCTTCCGCTTCCGGTTCCCGACCCGTTCCCGCTTCTGCTTCCGGGTCCGGGCTCGGCTCGGGGCTCAGCTCCGGCCCCGGCCCGCCGAGCCGCTCGCCGGGAGCCCCGTCCAGGACGAGCCGCGCCGCCGACCACGGCGCCGTCGTCTCAACCGGCAGGACCGCCACGCCCGGATCGGCGGTCCGCACGACCCACAGCACCCGGTCCGCATCCGCCACGAGCACCAGGGTCGCGTCCCGCAGCCAGGGCACATAGGGCACGACGCCGCTCAGCCGCCCTTCCCCGTCGGTCCGTAGACCGGAGCGTGCCGGAAACGCCCCGGTGGCCACGGCCGTGCCGTCCCGCAGGGGTGGCAGCAGTCGCTCCCGCTGTTCGCCCGTACCGTGGTCGGCGACGGCGAGCAGCCCGTACACACAGCTCGCCGCGAACGGCACCTGCGCGGTCGTCCTGCCCTGTTCCTCCAACAGCAGCACCAGACCCAGCAGCCCGATCTCCTCGACGGCGGCCGTGAGCCCGGCTGTGCACAGCTCCTTCCACAGCTCGGCATCCGTCCCCGACCCTGCGGCGGCCAGTCGCTCGTGCGTGGCCAGGTCACCGAAGATCTGCGCAGCGAGCCCCTGTGCCGCGCCCTGCTCCTCCGTGGGCGTGAAGTCCATGTCAGCCCTCGCTCCCACGGAAGACCGGCAGCTCCAACTCGGGGTCCGTACGAAGGAATTCCAGCTTCACCGACATCCCCGTCCGCACCTTGTCGCAGGGCACACCGACCACGTTGCTGACCATCCGCACGCCCTCCACCAGCTCGATCAGCGCCACCGCGTACGGCCCGGCTACGTCGGAGGCGCTGAAGGCGGGGAAGGGCGGGTGATGCATCACGACGTGACTGAAGACCGTGCCCTCACCGCTCGCCTCGACCGTGTCCCACTCCTGGCAGCCGCACGCATTGCATCCCGGGAGCCAGGGAAAACGCAGGGTCTCGCACTCCCGGCACCGCTGGATGAGAAGTCTGTGCTCGGCGACGCCCTGCCAGAAACCGGCGTTGTCCCGGTTGATCACCGGTCTCGGCCGCAGACTCCGGCCGCCCTGCCTCAGCCCTCGCCCTCCACCCCGCTGCCCCTCTTCACCCCCTGCGGGCGCGTACTTCAGGATCCGGAAGCGATGCGTACCGGCCGGTTCACCGGCCGCTCGGACGTCCATCCGCGTCGTGATGAAATAGCCCGTCCCCAGCTTGGTCGTCTTCCGCGCCGACACCGACTCGATCACCGCATCGAAAGTGATCCGGTCCCCGGGCCGCAGCGGACGCAGGTACTCCTGCTCACAGTCGGTCGCGACCACCGAGGTGTATCCGGCACCGTCGAGCAGGCCGAACAGCTCGTCGTACGCCCCGGACCGGTCGGTGTGCCCCGACAGACCGCCCATCGTCCACGCCTGCAGCATCGTCGGCGGCGCAATCGCCCCCGGCCCCACGTACGCGGGATTCCCGTCCCCCATCGCCTCGCACCAATGCCTGATCATCGGCTCGTTGACCAGGTCCTTGCCGACACCGGCCGTGGCGGACGCGCGCCCTTCGTACGCCCTGAGCCTCCCGTACAGCTGGTCCGCTGTGTCCGTCACCGCTTCCCCCTCCTCATGCCGAGCCGCATCGTCGCGACGATCTCCCGCTGCACCTCGCTCACCCCGCCCCCGAAGGTGTTGATCTGCGCCGCCCTGTTCATCCGCTCCAGCTCCCCGTCCCCGAAGGAGCCGGGCGATCCGCCCCTGACCATCCCGGCCTCGCCCGTGATTTCCTGGCACATTCGATACACCTCGACGGCCGATTCGGTTCCCACGAATTTCACGCCGCTCGCGTCCCCGGGGGCCACCGAGCCCGCCCCGACGTCCCCCACCAGACGCCAGTTGAGCAGGCGGGTTGCCGCCAGTCGGGCATACGCCTCGGCCAGCCGGGACCGCACCCACGGCTCGTCAACCGGACGCCGCCCCGTCACCGGATCGGGGGTCCGGGCGAAGGCAAGCGCCGCCTCGTAGAAATCCTCGGCCTGCATCCCGATCGCCGCGAGCGCCACCCGCTCGTGGTTCAGCTGGTTGGTGATCAGGCCCCAGCCACCGTTCTCCTCACCGACCAGGTTCGTGGCGGGGACCCGAATCCCGTCGTAATAGGTGGCCGTCGTGGTCAGTCCGCCCACGGTCTCGATCGGGGTCCAGGCAAAGCCCGGCGCGTCCGTCGGAACCAGGACGATCGAGATGCCCCTGTGCTTGGGCGCGTCCGGATCCGTACGGCAGGCGAGCCAGATCCAGTCCGCGTTCTGCGCATTGCTGGTGAAGATCTTCTGCCCGTCGATCACCCAGTGGTCGCCGTCCCGCACCGCCCTCGTCCGCAGCGCGGCGAGGTCCGTGCCCGCCTCGGGCTCGCTGTAGCCGATCGCGAAAACGAGGTCCCCGCTCAGGATCCGCGGGAGGAAATACTCCTTCTGCGCCTCGGTCCCGTACCTCATCAGCGTCGGGCCGACGGTGTTGAGCGTGACCATGGACACGGGTGCGCCCGCCCGGTACGCCTCGTCGAAGAAGACGAACTGCTCGTCGGGTCCTCGGCCCTGCCCTCCGTACTCGACGGGCCAGCCGAGCCCGAGCATCCCGTCGGCACCGATGCGCCGCAACAGCCGGCGCTGTTCGACCGGGTCCTCGGGCGCCGCCGGGAGCCTGGACTCCCCGTCCGCCCCAGGAGTTCCGTCCGCCCCTGGGGCCCCGTCGGCCCGAGCGGTCGGATCCGCCCCGGAGATCACATCGCGGAAATACGTGCGGAGTTCGGCGCGCAGCTGCTGCTGACGTTCCGTCGGGGCGAGGTGCACGGCGGCGGCCTCCCGGACACGGGGGTACGGATCAGGGTTTCTGACTGTCCGTCAGATACCTGATCGCTGTCAAGGCAGGCGGCGACCGAACACTCCCGCCCCACCCTCCGGAACGCGTACGGCCTGCGCAAGTAAACCGAAGTGTCCTTGCACAGGCCGCTGTTCACCCCGTCGCACACCGGCCCCCCGACCGGCCCGCGGTGGCCCCCGGCTCACCAGAGTTTGGTGAAGTTCACCGTAACGCTCCTGGTGGACTGATCGATCACGGTGAAGGCCGACCCGTTCACCTGCGCCGAGTTGCTCCGGTTCGACGCCCCGGAGCCGGTGGCCTGCTGCTGCGACGTGGACGAATTGCCGAAGTTGTCCCCACCGACTCCGCTGCCGCTGATCGTCGCAACACCCGCGTTCGACCCATCGGTCGCGAACGAGCCGTTGTCGGCCTGGGCCACGCCGCCGAAGAGAGCGGCGGCGAGAGGCAGTGCGGCAACAGCGGCGAGGGCACGAGCGGTACGGATGCTTGCCATGTCAATTCCTCCAGGAACCGGAAGTGCAGCTTGTTCCAAGGCGGTTGGCCGACAGCCTCGGTTTTGGTCACGACGTCGCGAGACCAAAGTTGCCCACCGAGTACCCGACGAACCACTCATGATCCGCTATTCCCCCGCAAGCATGAGGAAGCCGCGATAAACCTCCCGCACACCCTCAAAGCCCCGGTTCACACCCCCACACCTGGACCGCACCACGCGATCCCGCGCACCCCCGGAGGCAAAGCGTTCCGGCACACTTTCCGCCGATCCGCCCCATCGACCCCCAGCACTCCAAGCCCACCCATCGACACGCCGCCCCACCCCATCCCTCTTCCCTTTCTCGAACACCTGTACGAAAATGAAGTATGGCCATCACCGACCGGCAGACCGCCACCCTGGCCCTCGCCCACGCACTCTCCGCCGCCGAGCACGGGCTCCCCGTCATCCCGCTGTCCGCCACCAAGCTCCCCGCCCTGCGCTCCCCCCACCGCGGCGACGACCGGTCGGTCGGCTGCCGGGGAGCCTGCGGCCTTCCCGGACACGGGGTCCACGACGCCACCACAAACCCCGCCGCCGTACGAGCCCTGTTCGCCGCCGCTCCGTGGGCCACCGGATACGGCATCGCCTGCGGCCGGGCCCCGCACCACCTCATCGGCATCGATCTCGACATCGACGCCTCTGGCCGCAACGACTCCGCGGCGGCCCTCCAGCAGCTGGCCCTGCACCATCTGTTCACCATCCCGCCGACCGTCACGGTCATCACACCGAGCGGCGGACGGCACATCTGGCTCACCGGTCCGCCCGGGGTGCCCGTACCGAACTCCGCCAGCCGCCTCGCCCCCGGCATCGACATCCGCGGCGCCGGCGGCTACCTGGTCGGCCCCGGCTCGGTCACCACCGGCGGCACCTACCGACTCGCCCCTGGCGCCGCCGATCTCTCCCCGGCCTCCTGCCCCCGCGCACTCCTGCGGCTGCTCACACCCCCGGCGCGCCCTCACCACCCCTCACCACGCCCCCACCACGGCCGGGGCCTGGTCCAGTTCGTCCTCGCGGCACACGAAGGACAGCGCAACACCCGCCTCTTCTGGGCGGCTTGCCGTGCGTACGAACACGGCTTCGGCGACGCCCTCGCGGATGCCCTCACCAGGGCCGCCATCCATACCGGCCTCACCGAGCACGAAGCCCGCGCCACCATCGCCTCGGCCGCTCGCCTCACCTCCGGCCGCCCCGCCGGCCCGGACGGCAGCCCCGACCGGTCGCCCTGACCGGGCGTGCCGGGCAGGCACACGGAAGGCGCGCCCGCTCGGACGGAGATCGCACAGCAACTCGGTGACGCGCCCGGGGAACAGGACCTTCACCACCGGGTGCCTTGCGTACGGGACGGGCCGGAGAGCCACAGGGCGGGGCCGTCGCTCTCGCGGCAGCGCAGTCGTCCTCCGACCACGTTGGCCGGTCGGGCGCCGATTCCTCACTCCTGGGTCAGGATGCAGAGCGAACGGCTGTCGCCCGGGTCACCGACGTACGTCCAGCGCCTCAGCTTTCTGCCGTCGCGCAGGGCTCGGTAAGCAGAGCTCACGTCATCGGCTTCGAACGGGACCGTGACACTGCTCTGCCCCTTCCAGCCCTCGTCGGCCCACGTGCCTGATCCCGACCCGGGTTCGTTCTTCGGCCCGTGGGCATCGATGTCGTCATCGCCGCAGACGTCGGCAGAGGTGAACGTGCCGTCCGGCTTCAACTTTCGAGAGGGTGCTGGGAGAAACCCTGTCGCACGCGGCTGACCTGGCCGTTCCCCGCCCTCCGGCATGTCACCGGCTCCGACGGTCCACACCTGGTCCACCGGGTCGGCTCAGTCGCCGGAGTAGCCCCAGAAGTAGATCTCCCGTGGCTCCCCCTGCTCGTCATGGAGCACGGCGCACCGCCCGTACCAACGCCAGTGGTCGAACTCCTCGAACCGCGGAACGTCGGCACGGGTGGGCTTCCGCGTGCCCAGGACACGCAGCGCCTCCTCCTCGGTCACCTGCTTCATCGTGCAGTAGTCCGGCTCCTCGTCCGGTCCGATGATCCGGAAGATGTCGAGGATCGAATGAGTTCCGGTTTCCTGGACGATCTCGTCGGCCCAGAGCTCCTCGACGGTCGCCGGCCATGGCAGACGTTGCTCGGCGGGTCGCCAGTCGGCGCCCGAGACCCAGTAGTAGTTCCGCTCCTCGAAGACCTTCCGCCGCAGCCCCTCGAACGCCCCGACGAGATCTTCCTGATACGGCACGGAGTAGTCCCATCCCGACGCGCCCATATGTCGTCCCCTCCCCACACAGCCCTGCCAGAACGGCCGGACGCTAACAGCGGCCACTGACACCACCGCCCGCATCGGGGCTTCGGACGGCTCACCCCTTCGGCTTCGGCTGCTTGGGCCGTTGGCAGCGGGACGCCTTGCCATGCCTCGCCCTTCCGCAGCCGGCCGGGACGGAGGAAGACTCAGCGGCCTGCTTCTTCCCTCGTGTCGAAGGCTTCACGGGCGCGTGCGACAGCGGGCATGTTCTCCGAGGCCCACATCAGCAACACGTCGATGGGAGGCCGCAGGGTCTTGCCGAGTGGCGTGATCCGATACCTGACCGCCACCGGGCGGGTGGAGACGACCTCGCGCTCGATCACGCCGTTTCGCTCGAGTCGCCGAAGTGTCGCGGTCAGCGACTTCTGCGTGACCTGCGGGATGGCTCGGCGCAACTCGTTGAATCGGCACGGGCGCTCGCACAGTTCGTTGAGAACGCTGAGCGACCACTTGTCGAGGACCTGGTCGAGCAGTTCGCGATGCGGAGGTCCGATGAGGAATTCGTCCTCGGTATCCATGGAGAAACCTGGTCTCGTTGAAGTGTCCTTCTTCCACTAAGTAGCTTACGGATACCTAGCTCAGAGGGAGAACACTGATGACTGTCCAGCACTTCACGCCGGAAGGCATGCTGCAACCGACTCCGTATCACCACGTGGCCGTCGGCACCGGCGCGACACACATTCACGTCAGCGGGCAGGTCGCACGCCGGGCCGATGGGACTCCGGTCGCACCCGGCGACCTGGCCGGGCAGGTCGCCCAGGCACTGCGCAACACCTCCGTCGGGCTCGCGGGCGCGGGCGCGTCGTTCGCAGACGTGCTGCGCCTGACGTTCTACGTGACCCGATGGAGCCCGGAGAAAATCGGCGACTTCATGGCCGGTGTGGAGGCCGTCGCCGACGAGATCGGGCTCCAGCTCCCCATGCCACCGGCCTCCCTGATCGGTGTCGAGTACCTCTTCGAGCCGGATGTGCTCGTAGAAGTCGAAGCAACTGCGCTGCTCGGCTGACTTGAGGCATGGCTTCCAGCCCCGTCTCCGTGCGATCGCCACCCCGACCACACCCGACCGACGCGGACGATACCCAGCACCACCCCTGCCCGCGATGCGCGGCCCAGCCCGGATCACCGTGCCCCTCACGCTCCGGCGCCGTCACCGGGTGGGACAACCCTCAACGCGAAAGGGGTACCCCGAGGTCGGGGTACCCCTTCTGACCAACTACTTCGCCGGCCTGCACGCGGTGGGTGTGGGATTTGAACCCACGGTGACTCGCGCCACGACGGTTTTCAAGACCGTTCCCTTAGGCCGCTCGGGCAACCCACCTTCGCCCCGCCTTGCCTGCTGCGGAGCGGGCTACAGCCTACCGGCTGGGTGCATCCGGTGTGACTGGCCGGTCCCATGAGCGGCCGCACCCGACCAGTTGATCACGCGTCCACCGCCAGGGCACCGCCGCCCCCGTCGTATGTCCCCCACAACCGGGTGCGCCGCGGTGGTGCACGTAACCCCGCTCACTTGTACACGAATCCCGTCGTCCTGCCGCCGACCGTGTCGCCGGTGACGTCGGGCGCCACAAGTGCGGCGACATATTCGGGCGTTGTGGCTCACTGCGACAGAGAGCCACAACGCCGGTGTCGGTGGTCCTCCAGGAGCGGATGGTCACGTACCGGACTCCCGCCAACCCGAAATCAGCATCACAGGCGCCGAGTCGGCCGTCCTGGCGGGACCCGGGTGAATGCACTCATCACGCTCATGGAAGCACCGCGCAGCAACGGACGCGGGTACAGCGGCATCCGCAGCATCAACAGGAGCTGAACGACTGCTGCGCCCCGCGGACGAGTGACCGCAACCGCCCGGGCGCTGCGCCGTGGGACGCACGAGGGGCTGCCGAATCGCTCGGCAGCCCCCCCACCTGCGCCTTTCCCGGCTGTGAGCAGCCGGTCCGGTCAGTTGTCGCCCTTGCGCTGCCCCAGGGTGACTTCGGCGGTCGACACCTTGCCGTCTCGCTTGTACGTCAGCGTCACCTTGTCGCCCGGCTTGTGGGTCCAGATCTCGCCGATCAGGGTCGGGCCGCTGTCGATCACCGAGTCGTTGAACTTCGTGATGACATCGCCCGCCTTGAGGCCTGCCTTGGCCGCCGGGCCGTCCGGCGAGACGGCCGGGGTGCCGCCCGAGCCCTGGTCCGAGATGGCGGCTCCGCCGGTCCTCTCGTCCATCGAGACCGTGGCACCGATCACCGGGTAGACCGGCTGACCGGTCTTGATCAGCTGCTGGGCGACGTTCTTCGCCTGGTTGATCGGGATCGCGAAGCCGAGGCCGATGGAGCCCGCCTGCGACTGGGCGCTGCTGCCGGTGGACTGGATCGCCGAGTTGATGCCGATGACCGCGCCGCGCGCATCGAGCAGCGGACCGCCGGAGTTGCCCGGGTTGATCGAGGCGTCGGTCTGCAGTGCGCTCATGTACGAGTTGCTGCCGCCGGAACCGTCACCGGAGGCCACCGGGCGATTCTTGGCGCTGATGATGCCCGTCGTAACCGTGTTGGACAGACCGAATGGCGCACCGATCGCGATCGTCGAATCACCGACCGCGACCTGGTCCGAGTTTCCGAGGGCGAGCGGTGCAAGACCCGACGGTGCGTTCTTCAGCTTCAGCACCGCGACGTCGTAACCCTGCGCGCGGCCGACCACCTCGGCGTCGTACTTCTTGCCGTTGGAGAACGTCGCCGTGAGCTGGCCACTGTTCGCCGCGGAGGCCACCACGTGGTTGTTCGTGAGGATGTGGCCCTCCTTGTCGTACACGAATCCGGTGCCCGTGCCGCCCTCGCCGTCGCCGCTCTGCGCGTTGATGGTGACCACGCTCGGCAGCGCCGCGGCCGCGACGCCCGCGACCGTACCGGGATCGCGCTTGAGTACCTGAGGGTTGGACGCCGCGACCGTGGTCGAGCCGGAGGAGCTGTCGTTCCGGTCGGCCGCCCAGAAGCCGAGGGCGCCGCCGATGCCGCCCGCCACGAGCGCCGCCACGGCCACCGCCGCCACCAGGCCTCCACCTCGCCGCTTACCCGAGGCTTCGGGCGTCTGCGGCTGGCCGGGGGCGCCCCACACGGGACCACCGCCACCACCCGCGCCCTGGGCGTACACGGGAACAGCTGGCGGGGGCGGCGGCCAGGCACCCCCGGGCTGGGACTGCGGCGGCTGCGGCGGCGGCCAGTCATTCGCGCGCTGCGGCTGCTGGGACGGCTGCTCCGGCTGCTGGAATTGCTGCGTTGCCGTCGCTTCCGACGATTCCGGGCTCGGGGGCGCCGGCGGGGAGGCAGGCGTGCCCTCGGGAGCAGCGGCCGGCACGGGAGGTGCGGACGGAACGGACGGAACGGCCTGAGCCGCGGTGCCCTCGTTGCCCTCGTTCTCTGTGCTCACAGCTCTTTACTCCTCGGTTCCTCATCAGTTTCGGCAAGAGATCCGCTGTGCACGTGTCTGGAGCCAGCTTTTCCCATGACCCGTCAGGCCACTGTAAGCAGGACCTGTGTGTCCGCACACCAATCTTTATATCCGGCAAAACGGTCTCTCGCTGCCAGGTGCACGCGCCCGTCGCCCCACGGTGACACCATGACGCCGTGACCCACGCACGGCAGCACACCCCGCACCACCCCATCCAGGTCATCGCACACCGCGGAGCGTCCGACGACGCACCCGAGCACACCCTGGCGGCATACCGGAAGGCGATCGAGGACGGCGCCGACGCCCTGGAGTGCGATGTACGTCTCACCGCCGACGGCCAGCTCGTCTGCGTCCACGACCGCCGGGTGAACCGCACGTCCAACGGGCGGGGTGCCGTCTCCGCCCTGGAGCTCTCCGCACTCGCCGCACTCGACTTCGGCTCCTGGAAGGACCGCGAGGAGTCTCCGGACTGGGACCCGGTGCCGGGCGAGCTCACCTCCGTACTCACTCTGGAGCGACTGCTCCAACTGGTCGTCGAGACGCGAGCTGCCGGGCGACCCCTGCAACTGGCCATCGAAACCAAGCACCCCACGCGCTGGGCCGGCCAGGTGGAAGAGCGGCTGCTGCACCTCCTGAAGCGGTACGAGCTCGACACGCCACCAGCAGACGGCCCTTCACCGGTACGGATCATGAGTTTCTCGGCGCGCTCCCTGCACCGCATCCAGGCCGCCTCACCCACCCTGCCCACCGTCTATCTGATGCAGTTCGTCTCGCCGCGGCTGCGCGACGGGCGACTGCCCGCCGGTGCCCGGATCGCCGGTCCGGGTCTGCGGATCGTACGCAGTAACCCCGGCTACATCGAGCGACTGCACCGCGCGGGCCACCGCGTGCACGTCTGGACGGTCAATGAACCGGAGGACGTCGAGCTCTGCGCCCGCCTGGGCGTCGAGGCAATCATCACGAATCGCCCAAAACAGGTCCTGTCGCAACTGGGTCACCTTTAACATCAGTTACAGGGAGTACACCGGCGCATTCGGTCTGTATCCGATCGTTACGAGTGCGTCACTCGCAGACCATTGGCCGGTTTCCGGCCCAGCCCAGGAGGGCATTCACTCCGTGGCGTGGGGCAAAGGAGGTCTCGGGGGTGGCGTTGGTGGTGGCACAGGAAGTGCCCACGTCGTCGAGCATGGCCGTACCCCATGGCCCTGCGGGCGTGGGCCAGGCGCGGCACCGGATGCGCGAGCAATTGCGCAGCTACGGGGTGTCGGATTCGGTCGTCGACGATGCTGTATTGATCCTTTCCGAACTTCTCAGCAATGCCTGTCGACACGGCAGGCCGCTGGGGCGACACACAGATGTGGGTGACGGTGACGTCCGCGCCGCATGGCGCGTCGACAGAACAGGCGGACTGACCGTCGAAGTGACCGACGGAGGCGGTCCCACCAGACCGATTCCGGCCACTCCTTCGGTGACGGCGCGCGGCGGACGCGGGCTCAACATCATCAGCGCGCTCGCCGAGGAGTGGGGCGTACGCGACGGCTCGTCCGGCGAGGTCACCGTGTGGGTGGTGGTCAGCGAGGGCCATGGGACCGGGAACGGACACGTGCAGGGGCTCGACGGGCTGGACTTCGCAGACGCCTTCGACGACGTGGGCTGACGCCGACACACCGGTTGCGCACCGCCCGGGCACAGGGCAGATCCGCCATCCGGCGGACAGGACCCCCGTACGGACCGGTGGGCGGACCGCGCAGTCACTGCACGCGTGCCGACCGGCGCCCCGGCCGACGTTCCGGCGTATGTACACGCAGGCACCCGGGCGTCTGTGCCCCGTACCCGACACGGGCCGCTAGGCTCGCGGCCCAGACCGCACTGTCGCAATCGGGAGAAAGCCCACCATGGCCAAGAAGCGCCCTCAGACCAAGGCCGGGAAGCAGCAACTCAAGGACGCCGAGATCCCGGTGGTCGGGGCTCGCGAGCCCTGCCCGTGCGGTTCGGGCCGCCGCTACAAGGCGTGTCACGGCCGCGCCGCCGCCCAGGCCGTGACCGAGCTGGTCCACCGCCCCTTCGAGGGCCTGGCGGGCGAGTGCGACTGGGTCGCCCTGCGCGAGCTGGTGCCCGCAGCCACGGTCGAGTTGACACTCAAGGGCGGGCTGCCCGAGGGTGTGCCGTCCGTGACGCTCGCGACCGTGCTGCCGATGGCCTGGCCGGCACTGCGCCGCGACGACGGTTCCGTCCTTGTGGCCCTGCAGAACGACACCTCCTCCGGCGACCTCAGCCGAGACCTCGCGGACACCCTGCAGCGTGCACTGGCCGCCGAGCCCGGCTCGCCCGTCGCCGCCCGCCGCGTACCGGCCGACGGTCCGCGCCTGCAGGACCTGCTCGACCCGGAAGCGGCGTTCGAGCCGGTCGTCCACTCCGGCTTCGAGTTCTGGGTCCCGGACGCGGAGAACGCCACGCCCGAGGTGTCCGCTTCCCTGGAACGCGCGAACGAAGCGGCGATCCCGACCGTTCTGCTCTCCGGGGTGGACGCCGCCTACTGGTGCGAGACCCCGGAGAAGAACCACCTGCGCTGGGTCATGCCGCACCCCGAGGAGCAGCTGCTCGACGCACTCGCCCGGCTGCACGCCGCCGGCACCTCCTCGCTCGGCGAAGGGACCCGACTGGTCGGCTCCTTCCGCGCGCACGGGCTGATGGTTCCGGTCTGGGACCTGCCGAGCGCGATGGGGGCGGAGGAGTGCGAGAAGCCCGCAGCCGAGCTCATGGAGCGGCTGACAGGGGCGCTCGCCTCGGACGCCCCGCTCACCGCCGAGGAGCGCCGGGCCCGTGGCGGGCTCACCAACCGCCAGGTGACGCTCAGCTGACCGTGCGGACGTGACGCCCCCTGCGGGCCATCCGGTGACGCGCATCACACTTGTCGTATCCGCAGGTAAATCACTGTCCGAATATGCGAGATCGAATTTGCGAACGGCAGATCTCTTGTTACGGTTCTAGAAGCCCGGTCGCTGGTGCATCCCCCGTCGCCAGCGACCGGGCATTCTCATGCCCGGACCCGGCGCGCGGCGCGGCTCACGGAGCGGACGGCGACCGGCGCACAGCAGCCGCGGAGGGGCGTCAACCCGCCGCAGGAGACGCCGGATCGGAACCGGTCCTCAGCAGGAGCGGAGCCGCCGCCACCGCATCCTTTCCGGCGTACTCGGCCACTGCCGCGCAGTCGTCGGGGCCTCCGCGCGACAAGCGGCGAGGCGTTTCGCAGACCCCTGGCTCCTCCTGTGCGTCCACTGTGCAGCGCACTTCGACGGTCCGGCCGCCGGTCCCCATCAGGGTGAGTACGGAAGTGAGTTCGCCACCCGTCGTATTGCGGTAGGAGCCGCGCGCCCCCAGGTGTCCCGACCGTCGGTCATGACGCAGGTCTGCGCCTCGACACCCTCGGGGGAAATCAGCTCGGGGCCGCAGCGGGCAACGGTCCGCGGAGTGGAACCGGCTGCGCCGGGGCCGGTGGCAACGCCGAATCCGGCAACCTCACCGACCTCACGGGGGCGTCCAGTATCGGACAGAAGTCCGACACCGGAACTCCTCTCCGAAGACCCCCTTGAGGAAGTACCCAAAGCACCCTCCGAACCTTTTTCGGAAGGTGCATCAGAAAGCCCGTCGACATCAGACTTTGCATGGGCAGACTTTGCATGGCCGGGCACGGAATCGGGGCTTTCCGTGAGTTGGGCGGAAGCGACGAGCGGGAGCACGACGGCGGACACCACCACACCCGCCATAACGATCATGCGGAAATTCATGGTGATCCCACTTGCAGGCCGACGGGAATGCCTGACGCCGCGGCGAAGGTATCGGCGTCGTGGGTGTCCCCGGGTGGAGCACGCCCGCGGACCGCAGAATCCGGATCGGCTCACACCCGATCGAGTGAGCCGATCCGCACCGGGCCGTCCACCGAACCACTCGTACGCCGGACCCGACAGCCGCGCCTGTCAGTAAGCGAGTCGGCTGCCGCCGTCGGGAGCGCTGTTGCTCGCTTCGACCAGCGCGTCCAGGACGGCTTCGACGTCCGGCAGCCAGGGCGTCGCCGAACCGGGCAGCGGAGCCCGCTCCCAGCGCACCTGTCCCGCACCCACCCCCGACGGGGGAAGGACGAGATAGCCGCCCTCGCCGTGGAAGCGCAGCGAACTGGGCACCCAGTCCTTGGCATGCAACAGCTCACCGAGTCGCTCGAGGGTGTACGGGGCGACCAGCAGCGACCACCGCGTCGGCGTCGCCACCACCGGGCCCAGCCGCATGCCCATGCGATCGAGCTCGGCCAGCGCCCGGGCACCGGCCACGGCCGGCAGGCTCAGCGCGCACGGGGCACGGCCACCGGTGGCCAGCACGATCGGCGCGGTCGGGCGGTTGTTCCACCACCAGCGCACCATGCGCTCGTCGGTGGTCGCCGCGAGGAGACCGGGATCGAAGGGGTGTGCGCCGGGTACGGCGCACTCGGGATCGGGGCAGGCGCAGCCGCGGCCACGGTCACCGCGGCCACCGGCTGCGTCCAGTCCCACTCCGGGGAGCACGGGCCACTGCCATGCAGTGGCGCAGGTCAGGGCCGCGTCGAGCTGAGCGGGCCTTGCCTTGCGCCGGAGCCGGAGCCTGCGTCGCCTTCCGAGGATCTCGCGCATGAGCGCTCGTTCCTTTCCGTTGAACGCCGAGGGCCACATCACACCACGTGCGCGTCACGTCACGTGTGCATTACTTCACCGTGCGTACATGCTCTCTATGTCTGCGGTACGGGGTCACCCGTCGATACCGAGCGTGAGCCGGGTCGAACTGAGCCAGGTCCAGCCAAAAGCATGGCGAGGGGCAGCGCGCATCGCGCCTGCCGTCCCATGGTGCACAACCTCGCCACTCGGGGGTGGGGCGCGGTCGTCGTAGTGAGGACGCCCGGGCTCTCCGCCAGGTTCCGGAGCGACCGGAACTGCCCCTGGTTCCTCACCGATTACGTACCCCGCAGGCCCGGAATGACGCTCCCGCCGGGACTTCACCCCGCGGGAACCCCCTGTCGAGCCGGACCCAGTCGACCGCAATTAGCCGCCATAGGGTGCATTTTTTGGCCAACTTGGTGGCCTCACGGACACCACAAATGCCGTAGGGACAATGCTGGACATCGGCTCACTTGTGCGTGTACATGTGGATGCAGTGATAGCGGCGCAGAATGACATGGGGGTTTGCGATGCTATTCGACGAAACGCACTGGTCGGAAAGCCGGTTGCCATGAGCGCCCCTCACCTACCGAAAGTGGCTGGAATCGATCCCATGGTTCCTGTTTCAGCGCACACTGCCGGGCCCCTGGCCAATGTGGCCACCGCACCGGGAGCCTTCATCCAGGACCGTCTGGCCGGTTGGGTGTCCGACCTCACGACGCTCCATGAACTCACCGAGCGACTGGCCAGAACCAGCACCCTCGACGACGCACTGCACGAACTGCTGGATGCCGGCGCGGCTCTCGTCGGCGCCCGCCGCGGACTGATCGTGTTCGAACCCTCCGACCGTCGCGGCCCGGTCTCCACCATCGGTCTCGGCCTCGCCCATGCCGAGCTCGGGCACATCGAGACAGTGCCTCGCAGTGCCACCTCGTACGGACGGATCCTGGACGGTCTTCCGGCCGCCGAAGCCCCGCTGACCAGCCCTGACCTCCTCGGCGACGCAAGCGTGGACCCCCGCCACCGCGAAGTCGCCGCCCGGCTCGGATACGCCGCCAGCTATGCCCTGCCGATCACCACCGACGCGACCGGGCGACTCGGCGCAGCCGTCTGGCTGTACGACGAGCCCGCCGAGCCGCTGGAGCGTCAACGTCATCTCGTCGGCCTGTACGCCGGGTACGCGAGTGAGCATCTGGCCCGGTTGCTGGAGCTGGAACGGGCCAGGGCCGACGTCGCCACCATCACGGAGGAGCTGCTGCCCAGCCGACTGCCCCGGGTCACCGGCGTACAGCTGGCCGCCCGCCATCGCACGGCACCCCGCGGCGGCGGGGACTGGTACGACGCCCTGGCGCTGCCCGAGGGCGCACTCGGTCTCGCCGTCGGTTCGGTGGGCGGTTCCGGGCCGAGCGCCCTGGCCGCCATGGGACGGCTGCGGGCGGGTCTGCGGGCGTACGCGGTGATGGAGGGCGAGGATCCGGTCGCCGTCCTGTCCGATCTGGAACTGCTGCTGCGGCTGACCGAACCCGCCCGGTCCGCGACCGCGCTCTTCGCCTACTGCGAACCCGCCCGCCACAAGATCCTGCTGGCCGGCGCAGGACACACCCCGCCGCTGGTGATCGGCGACCGGCGCACGGAGTTCGTCGAGACCTCGTTGTCCGCGCCGCTGGGGATGCTTGCCTGCTGGGAAGCGCCGAGCGTGGAAATCGCCCCGGCGCCCGGCGAGACCGTACTGCTCTACACCGACGGGCTGTTGCGCCGTACCGGCGACTCGATGGACCGGGCGTTCGCACGGCTCCACTCGGCAGCCGCGAACGTGCCGAGGGCGCTGCGCCACGACGCCGGGTTCGTCGCCGACCATGTCCTGCGGACCGTCCTTCCGGACGGGCTCGACCAGACCGGCGGCACGGAGGACGTCGTGATCCTCGCCGCACGCTTCGACTGAACCGGTTCCCGGCTGAGTGATGTCTTCCGGCTTCCGTGTGTAAGAGGTCTTACGGCCCAGGGCCCCCTTCCGTACGCCCGTACGATGGATGAGATCCAGTGTCGTATCAAGGAGAGTCAAGCCGTGTCTGAGGAGCTCATCCCGGAGAACCCGGAGAACCCGGAGACCGAAGAAGCCGAGACGGTCAAGCAGCGGAAGAACGGCCTGTACCCGGGCGTATCCGATGAGCTCGCCGCCGGAATGAAGTCGGGTTGGGCCGACACCGAGCTGCACGGCCTCGAGCCGATCGCGCAGGCCGGTCACACCGCCGACCGCCGCGCCGCACTGTCCGCCCGCTTCCCCGGCGAGCGTCTGGTCATTCCCGCGGGCAAGCTGAAGACCCGCGCCAACGACACCGAGTACGCCTTCCGCGCGTCCACCGAGTACGCGTACCTCACCGGCAACCAGACCCAGGACGGTGTGCTCGTCCTGGAGCCGAAGGCCGACGGCCACGAGGCGACGATCTACCTGCTGCCCCGCTCCGACCGGGAGAACGGCGAGTTCTGGCTCGACGGCCAGGGCGAGCTGTGGGTCGGCCGCCGCCACTCCCTCACCGAGGCGGAGCACCTGCTGGGAATCCCGGCGAAGGACGTGCGCGAGCTCCCGGCCGCGCTGGCCGAGACCACCGGCCCGGTCCGCAACCTCCGCGGCCACGACGCGGGCATCGACGCCGCGCTCACCGACAAGGTCACCGCGGAGCGCGACGAGGAACTGAAGATCTATCTCTCCGAGGCGCGACTGATCAAGGACGCCTTCGAGACGGCAGAGCTGCAGAAGGCCTGCGACGCCACGGCGCGCGGCTTCGAGGACGTCGTGAAGGTCCTCGACAAGGCCGAGGCCACCAGCGAGCGCTACATCGAGGGAACGTTCTTCCTGCGCGCCCGCGTCGAGGGCAACGACATCGGTTACGGCTCGATCTGCGCGGCCGGCCCGCACGCCACCACCCTGCACTGGGTGCGCAACGACGGCCCCGTGCGCTCCGGCGAGCTGCTGCTCCTCGACGCCGGTGTCGAGACGAACGACCTCTACACCGCCGACGTGACCCGGACCCTTCCCATCAACGGCACGTTCACGCCGCTGCAGCGGAAGATCTACGACGCGGTGTACGAGGCCCAGGAGGCGGGCATCGCCGCCGTCAAGCCGGGCGCGGCCTTCCGCGACTTCCACGACGCCGCGCAGCGCGTGCTCGCCGAGAAGCTCGTCGCCTGGGGCCTGCTGGGCGACCTTTCCGTGGAGAAGGTCCTGGAGCTGGGTCTCCAGCGCCGCTGGACCCTGCACGGCACGGGCCACATGCTCGGCATGGACGTCCACGACTGCGCCACCGCGCGCACGGAGACGTACGTCAACGGAACGCTCGAGGCCGGCATGTGCCTCACCGTCGAACCGGGCCTGTACTTCCAGGCCGACGACCTCACCGTGCCGGAGGAGTACCGCGGCATCGGCGTCCGGATCGAGGACGACATCCTCGTTACCGAGGACGGCAACCGGAACCTCTCCGACAAGCTGCCGCGCCAGGCCGACGAGATCGAGGCCTGGATGGCCCAGCTCAAGGGCTGACCCCCGGGAACCCGCACCCGAGAGCCGGAGGGCGCCCTGCTCAGGACACCATGAGCAGGGCGCCCTCCCGCCATTTCAGAACCTTGTCGAAGCTCACCACCGCGCCACGACCCGGGCGGTTGCCGAAGTGAACATGGTCGGCGAGCTGCTCGATCAGACAGAGCCCCCGGCCGTCCTCGGCGTCGACGGGCGGCAGGAACTGCTGCTGATGTTGATCCGACTGCGGCTGGTCAGCAGTCCGAAGCGCGCACCGCGCGGGGAAACCCGGCCCCGAATCGGCGACTTCGATACGGCATTTCTCGCCGTCCAGATACGCGGTGACCCGGTACTGCCCGGAAGCCGAACCGGACTGCTCGTCCCAGGCGTCCCATGTGTCCCACGGGGCCCCGGGGGCGCCGACGTCTCTCCGGTCCCCGCCGTGCTCGACGGCGTTCGCACATGCTTCGCTGAGCGCGACCGACAGATCGAAGGAGATGTCCGGATCCACGCCGGCGGTCTCCATGGTGCCGAGCAGGAAACGACGGGCGAGCGGAACGCTCGCAGCTTCGCGCCGCAAATGGAGTGACCACCAGATGCTCATGCTCCAGCCTCCTGGCTGCGGCTCGACATACCGATACGTATTGCCGCACCGGGCGGTTCGTAAGCACAGACCTGATGTGAAACAGCTCATTCGGCGGATACCCGCACCTGGTGCACCCGTGTATGCCAGGCCCGACAGCAGGCACGCCTCGCACTCAATCGGGCGGAAGGCGACCTTCCGGACCTGCCGTACCGATTCCCGGGACGCAGTGCGATGATGGGCCGGCCATGTCTACGCCTGTCGCACGCGCCGGAGCCGGTCTGCGGCTCCTGAGGGCCGCGGTGTTCACCGCGGTCTGTGTCGCGTTGTCCGCGGCAGGGCACGCACTGGCCTCCTGCGCGAGCGTCCCCTGGTGGACGCTGCTCGCAGGCTTCCTCGGAGTCTTCGCGCTGGTCGTGACGCTCGCCGGACGCGAGCGCTCCCTGCCGTCCATCGCCGCCGCCCTGGCCGGTGGACAGCTCGCCCTGCACACCCTGTTCGGTCTGGGCACGCACAGCACGTCCGGTACGCCGACACCGGCAGCAACGGGCGACGGCTCCCTGATCCGGTTCGCCGCAAGCCTGGTGTGCGGCGCCGGACCGGCACAGCTGAACGCCGCCGATGCCCACCGCATCGTCAGCGAAGCGGGCATCGATCCGGCGACGGTGACAGGCATGGACCATCAGTCGATGGCCGCCGGAACCGACCCGACCACCCTCGCCGGGCTGCTCACGGGTCTGCTTCCCAGCCTGCCCATGGTGCTCGGCCATCTGCTGGCCGCGCTCGCCACGGGCTGGCTGCTGCGGCGCGGCGAGATCGCCTTGTTCAAGCTGACCAGGCTTTCCGCGCACGGCGCCCAGCAGCTCGCGGCCGAGGCCCGGTTGCGCGCGCTGCGGGCCGCGCTCGTTCTCGTACGAACGCTGCGGGCCGGTCTCCCGATTGAGGCGGCGACCGGGCCGCGCACCCCCCGTACGGCAGCCGACGCACCGGCTCCGGTCACCGGCGATCCACTGCAGCACCAGGTGATCAGGCGCGGGCCTCCGTCCGTATTCGCCCTCGCAGCCTGACGCGACACCCTCCGCTCGTAGCACGCACGACCCGTTCCGCGGTCATCACCCGGCCCACGCCCGGTGGCGCCCGCCCGGCACCGTGCACGCACGCCGCACGTGAGGAAGAGGTGTCGCGACGCCGTCGCGCACCTGCGCGGCGGACCACCTTTCCTTCCTGCTTCTGTGGAGTGATTCCTGCCATGAACGTTTCCCGCATCGCCCTGGTCGGCGGCGTCGCCGCGTCCACCGTGCTGATGCTCGCCGGTACCGCCTCCGCGCACGTCAGCGTGCAACCGCAGGGCGAGGCAGCCAAGGGCGGCTACGCCACGATCAACTTCAAGGTCCCCAACGAGCAGGACGACGCCTCGACGACCAAGCTCGAGGTCAACTTCCCGACCGATCACCCACTGGCCTCCGTGATGCCGCAGCCGGTGCCCGGCTGGAAGATCGACGTCACCAGGAGCAAGCTGGCGAAGCCGCTGGACATGCACGGCCAGAAGATCAACGAGGCCGTCTCCAAGGTCACCTGGACCGCCGAGGGCAGCAAGAACAGCCTCGGCATCCGCCCGGGCGAATTCCAGCAGTTCCCGCTCTCCGTCGGCCAGCTCCCCGAGGACGCCGACCAGCTGGTCTTCAAGGCCATCCAGACGTACGACAACAAGGACGTCGTCCGCTGGATCGAGGAGCAGAAGGAGGGCGCCGCGGAGCCCGAGAGCCCGGCTCCCGTCCTCAAGCTGACCGCCGCGACCACCGACGAGCACGGCAGCACCGCCGACGACAAGAGCGGTGCGGCGACCGCCGACGAGGCGAAGGACAAGCGCACGGAGGCTGCTTCCGCCTCGTCCTCCAGTGACACCACCGCGCGTGTCCTCGGGGTGGTCGGCATCGTCATCGGCATCGCGGGGGTGGCCTTCGGCGTCCTCGCAGGCCGCCGCCGCACCGCCTGAGACCCCCGGCCCCCTCTTTCGGATCGAGCCGCCCTCCGGGCCGGACCGCAGACGCGCGGTCCCGGCCCCAGGGGCCGGCCTGATCCGGAAGAGGGCCCGGAGACCCACCGTTTCACCGACCCACCAGGAATCAGCGATCCATGCGTAAGAAAACTGTGCTGGTCGCGGCGTTCGTCGCCGCGGCCGCACTCACCCTGTCGGCCTGCGGCAGCAGCGACGACAAGGCCGGGAAACCCATCGCCGATGTCTCCGCCGAGGCGAAGACCAAGGCCGCGACGGTACTCGACCAGCCGTTCACCAAGCCCAACCTCGTCCTGACCGACACCCACGGCAAGAAGTACGACCTGCGTGAGCAGACCAAGGGCAGGCCGACGCTCATCTACTTCGGCTACACCAACTGCCCCGATGTCTGCCCGCTGATCATGAGCAACATCGCCATCGCCAAGAAGTCCCTGCCCAAGGCCGACCAGGACAAGCTCCGGGTCGTCTTCGTCACCACCGACCCCGAGCGGGACACCCCGTCCTCGCTGGGCAGCTGGCTCAAGGCCCAGGACGCCTCCTTCATCGGCCTCACCGGCGACTTCCCGACCATCCAGGCGGGCGCACGCCAGATCGGCATCGGCATAGACCCGCCGAAGAAGGAGAAGGACGGCACGGTCGTCTCGATGCACGGGTCGCAGGTCATCGCGTTCTCCCCGAAGACCGACAAGGGGTACGTGCTGTACAGCGAGGACACCTCGCCCGACGACTACACCAAGGACCTCCCCAAGATCATCAAGGGGGAGGCTCCGTGAACCGCCGCACCACCCTCACCGGCGCCCTCGCCCTCACCACCGGGCTGGCGCTTGCAGGATGCTCGGCCTCGGACAGCAAGCCAGAGCTGAAGGTGACCGGCGCGTTCATGCCGCAGCCCGTCAGCGACATGGCGGCGGGCTTCCTCGTCGTGCGGAACACCGGCGGCAGCTCCGACCGGCTCACGTCGGTCACCAGCCCGCTCTCGGACCACGTCACGATCCACGAGACGAGGAACCAGACGATGCGCATGGTGACGTCCTTCGAGGTGCCCGCCGACGGCGAGCTGGATCTGGAGCGCGGCGGGAGCCACATCATGTTCACCGCGCTCAAGGAGCGGCCCAAGCAGGGCGAGACGGTGACCATGGAGCTGCACTTCGAGAAGGCCGATCCCATCAGGGTCGACCTTCCCGTGAAGGAGACCACCTACAACCCGAAGAAGCAGTGAGGTACTGACACCCCATGACAGCCACCGCCCCGCACTTCGGGCCGTCCCCGTCCGTGCCCCCGATGCGCCGGCCACTCGCCGCGGCCGCACTCCTCGCCGCGCTCGTCACCATGGTGGCGGGCCTGCTGCTGGGCGGCGCGGCACCCGCATCCGCACATGCCGCACTCACCGGGAGCGATCCGCAGGACGGGGCGGTGGTCGCCACCGCCCCCAAGGAAGTCACACTCACCTTCTCCGAGCAGGTCGCCATGGGCGACGGTTCCATCCGGGTCCTGGACCCCGGCGGCAAGCGCGCCGACACCGGTACGGCACCGCGTGATCTGCAGAGCGGCTCCACCGTGAAGTACGGCGTCACGCTCCACTCCGGGCTGCCCGACGGTACGTACACCGTGGCCTGGCAGGCAGTCTCCGCGGACAGTCACCCGATCTCCGGTGCCTTCACCTTCTCCATCGGGGCCCCCTCGAAGACCACCGTCGCCCTCCCGTCGGACGAGGCCGGCGGTGGCCTGGTCGGCGCGCTCTACGGCATCGCGCGGTACGCCGCGTACGCCGGGTTCATCGTCCTGGCCGGTGGCGCGGCCTTCGTCCTGGCCTGCTGGCAGCGCGGGGCGGGCGCACGCCCGCTGCAGCGTCTGGTCGTGCGCGGCTGGCTGACCCTCACCGCGGCCACCCTGGCCATGCTGTTGCTTCGGAGCCCGTACACAGGCTCCGGGAAGCTCGCGGACGCCTTCGACCTGGACGGCCTGAAGGCCGTGCTCGAAACCAAACCCGGGGCCGCGCTGGTCTCACGGCTGCTGCTGCTCGGAGCCGCCGCGCTCTTCATCGCCGTCCTGTTCGGGGCGTACGCGAAGCGCGAGGACGAGCGGGAGAAAAAGGACCTCACGTTCGGACTGGCCATCGGCGGCACGGTCATCGCCGCCGGGATCGCCGCGACATGGGCGCTCGCCGAGCACGCCTCGACCGGGATCCAGCCCGGCATCGCCATGCCCGTCGACGTGCTGCATCTGCTCGCTGTCGCCGCCTGGCTGGGCGGACTCGCAGCGCTCCTGGTCGCGCTGTACCGGACACCGGACATCGGAGCCACGGCGGTACGGCGCTTCTCCCGTATCGCGTTCGGCAGCGTGCTCGTGCTCACCGCGACCGGGCTCTACCAGTCCTGGCGCCAGGTGGGCTCCTGGTCCGCGCTCACGGGCACCGGGTACGGACAGTTGCTGCTCGTGAAGGTGGGACTCGTCGCCGTACTGGTCGGCGTCGCATGGATCTCGCGGCGATGGACGGCTCGGCTGACCGAGGTCCCGACCGGGGCCGGGACCGCAGTGGACCCCCAGATGGACGCGGCTGCCTCCGCCGAGGTGGAGGGCGAACCCGCGGACGAGTCCGAGGACCCGTCACGAGCCGCCCAGCTCGCCCGGCAGAAAGCCGCTGTGGCCACCGCCACGAAGAAGCGGATCCGCGATGCCGACCCCGAGCGGTCCGGACTCCGCCGCTCCGTGCTGGCGGAAGTGGGCGTCGCGGTGGCGCTTCTGGCAGTGACGACCGTACTGACCTCGACCGAACCGGGACGCACCGAGGAGGAAGCGGCCCGCGCCTCTACCGGCGCATCCGCGCCCGCGACCGAAGGACCCGTCACGCTGAGCCTGCCGTTCGACACCGGAGGCCGGAACGGCAAGGGCACAGTCCGGATGGACATCGACCCCGGCCGCACCGGCGCCAACGAGCTCCACCTCTGGATCGACGGACCCGACGGACAGCCCATGGACGTACCCGAGGTGAAACTTGCCTTCACCCTGAAGTCCAAGGACATCGGGCCACTCCCCGTCCTCCCCGACCGGCTCACCGAGGGGCACTGGACGGCGAGCGGCATCCAGATCCCGATGGCGGGCGACTGGAAGGTCGCGGTGACGGTCCGTACGTCGGACATCGATCAGACCACCATCGGCAAGAACATGAAGATCGGCTGAGCGGGATCGTGAGCACAGACAGCAAGAAGATCGGAAACGACGGGGAGAGCTCCACCGGCGAGCTCTCCCGGCGGCGGTTGCTCGGCAGCGTAGGTGCAGCCGGTGCGACCGGACTGGTGCTGGGCTCGACGGGTGGTGCGATCGGCTATGCCACGGCACGCCCCGACGAGCCGACAGCACTGACGACGGTCGGCTCGACCGAGGAAATGTTCCACGGGAAACATCAACCGGGGATCACCACTCCGCTTCAAGCACGTGGCCATCTCATCGCCTTCGACCTGGCACCCGGCACCGGGCGGAAGGAAGCCGCCGCCCTGATGCGCCGCTGGTCGGCCGTGGCCCAGCGCCTGATGGCCGGCGAACCCACCAATGGGGGCAGCGCGGACGGCACGACACACGACACCGGGATCGCGCTGGACGCCGGACCGTCCTCGCTGACCGTCACCTTCGGCTTCGGGCGCACCTTCTTCGAACGCACGGGCCTGGTGGCTCATCGACCGCCGGGGCTGGACCCACTGCCGCCGTTCTCCTCCGACCGGCTCGACTCCAAGCGCTCGGACGGGGACCTGTGGGTGCAGATCGGTGCCGACGATGCTCTCGTCGCCTTCCACGCACTGCGCGCCATCCAGAAGGAGGCCGCCACGACGGCCGGGATCCGCTGGCAGATGAACGGATTCAACCGCACCCCCGGCGCCACGGCCGCGCCGGCAACCGCCCGCAACCTGATGGGACAGATCGACGGCACCGGGAACCCGAAACCCTCGGAGAGCGACTTCGACCGGCGCATCTTCGTACCGTCTCAGCCGAAGACGGGCGACGAAGCGAAGTACGCCTGGCTGGCCGGTGGCTCCTACGCGGTCGTACGGCGGATCCGGATGCTGCTCGACGACTGGGAGAAACTCCCGGTGGCGCAGCAGGAGCGGGTCATAGGGCGGCGCAAGTCGGATGGCGCGCCGCTGAGCGGTGGCACCGAGACCACCCCGATGGAGCTCGACAAGGCGGGCCCCGACGGCAAGCTGCTGATCCCGGACAACGCCCACGCCCGGATCTCCTCCCCCGAGCGGAACAGTGGGGCTGCGATGCTGCGGCGCCCCTTCTCGTACCACGACGGCATCGCGGCCGACGGCACTCCCGACGCCGGGCTGCTGTTCATCTGCTGGCAGGCGGATCCGCTGAAGGGATTCGTGCCGGTGCAGCGCAAGCTCGACCGGGGCGACGCGCTGTCGCCGTTCGTCCGGCACGAGGCGAGCGGCCTCTTCGCAGTGCCGGGCGGTGCGGCGAAAGGGGAATACGTGGGGCAGCGGCTCCTGGAGTCCTGAGCGGGCAAGGCGCATTAGGGTGACGGTATGTCCGCCACGCGCTACGCCTATCTCGGTCCCGAAGGCACCTTCACCGAGGTCGCCCTCCGTACGCTCCCGGAAGCCGCCACGCGTGAGCTTGTCCCGATGGTCTCCGTACCGGCGGCTCTGGACGCGGTACGGAGCGGGGCTGCCGCGGCAGCACTCGTACCGATCGAGAACTCCGTCGAGGGCGGCATCACCGCGACCCTCGACGAGCTGACGACCGGCGAACCGCTGATGATCTACCGCGAGGTGCTGCTCTCCATCACCTTTGCCCTGCTCGTGCGGCCCGGCACCAAGCTGTCCGACGTCAAGACGGTCACCGCGCACCCGGCCGCGCAGCCGCAGGTACGCAACTGGATGGCAGCCCATCTGCCGGAGGCCGTGTGGGAGTCGGCCGCGTCCAACGCGGATGGTGCGCGCCTGGTGCAGGAGGGGCGGTACGACGCCGCCTTCGCCGGCGAGTTCGCGGCGGCCACCTACGGTCTCGAACCGCTGGTGACGGAGATCCACGACGCGGAGAACGCACAGACGCGCTTCGTGCTGGTGGGGCGCCCTGCCCGGCCCGCGGCGCCGACCGGTGCGGACAAGACGTCGGTGGTCATCTGGCTGGGCGACGACCACCCGGGCGCACTGCTTGAACTCCTCCAGGAATTCATGGTGCGCGGGGTGAACCTGATGCTGATCCAGTCGCGGCCGACCGGCGCGGGCATCGGGAACTACTGCTTTGCGGTCGACGCCGAAGGCCACATCGCGGACCGCCGCGTGGGAGAGGCGCTGATGGGGCTGAAGCGGATCTGCCCGAAGGTGCGGTTCCTCGGCTCTTATCCGCGTGCAGGGGTGGCGCCCGAGGACGTGCGACCGCTGCGCGACGGGACGTCGGACAGGGAGTTCACTGACGCGTCGGACTGGCTGGCCCGGGTCCAGGACGGCCGCGCCTGACCGGGAACCGGACGATCGGGCCGATGGCCTTGCGTAACGGTCGGGGCTGACGACCTGTCCCGACGCCTGGGCCGACAGCCGGGTCGGCGTCCCTGGAACCGCTGCGTGCGCACATCGCCGGTACTACCTGCCGATTTTCACAATCCACAAGAGTTATCCACAGGGTTGGTTCTCGGCCTGGGGACAAGTCGACACCACAACACGGCATGGTCGACAAATCGCCCCACTCGCCCACACCCGCCCACAGAACCGCAGGTCGCCCGTGTCGCCTCAATTCCATTGATCAACTCCTTAGGGTGAGGAATTCCCACCCGAATGAGTGTGTGAAGTGAGTTTGAACGAGGAATCCATGACCCCTCATGCGGCTTTCGGAATGATCTCCTCCTGTGTCCACAGACCTCCCCCACAGCCTGTGGATAACCTTGATGGACCCCCCTCCCCTGTGGACAAGCATCCCCAACTCCCCCTGCGCGCACGGCTGGCACGTCAAGGGCGAAAGCCCTTTCTGCCCCATTTAGGGGAATAGAAGCCCCCTATTGACGGCCGGCGTCGATCACTGGCGATGATTTTCCTCCCTTTTATCAATTCCGGCAATTCGGGCAAAGTGACACGCTTGGCAATATCGGTTCGAGCTACGGAAGCGCACACCGGTAGCCTGGAGGGGTGATTGACCTTCGCCTGCTCCGTGAGGACCCCGACCGTGTTCGCGCCTCCCAGCGCGCCCGTGGAGAGGACGTCGCGCTCGTCGATGCCCTTCTCTCCGCCGACGAGCGGCGCAGGTCGTCCGGTGTCCGCTTCGACGAACTCCGTTCCGAGCAGAAATCGCTCGGAAAGCTCATCCCCAAGGCTTCTCCCGAGGAGCGCACCGAGCTGCTCAAGAGGGCCGAGCAGCTGAAGGCCGATGTCAAGGCGGCCGACGCTGCGCAGGACGAGGCCGACGCGGAGGCCAAGAGCCTGCTGCTGCAGCTCGGCAACATCGTCCACGAGGACGTGCCGGTCGGCGGCGAGGAGGACTTCGTCGTCCTGGAGACGCACGGCACCATCCGCGACTTCGGTGCCGAGGGCTTCGAACCCAAGGACCACCTGGAACTCGGCGAGGCGCTCGGCGCGATCGACATGGAGCGCGGCGCCAAGGTGTCCGGCTCACGTTTCTACTATCTGACGGGTGTCGGCGCGCTGCTGGAGCTCGCTCTCGTCAACGCCGCGATCGCGCAGGCCACCGAGGCCGGGTTCGTCCCCATGCTGACCCCCGCCCTGGTCCGGCCGCGCGCCATGGAGGGCACCGGCTTCCTCGGCCAGGCCGCGGAGAACGTGTACCACCTGGAGAAGGACGACTACTACCTGGTCGGCACCTCCGAGGTCCCGCTCGCCGCGTACCACATGGACGAGATCATCGACGCGGACAAACTGCCGCTCCGCTACGCGGGCTTCTCGCCGTGCTTCCGCCGCGAGGCCGGTACGTACGGCAAGGACACCCGAGGCATCTTCCGCGTCCACCAGTTCGACAAGGTCGAGATGTTCTCGTACGTCGACCCGGCGGACGCCGAGGCGGAGCACCGGCGTCTCCTGGACTGGGAGAAGCAGTGGCTGACCGGTCTCGAGCTGCCGTTCCAGGTGATCGACGTGGCCACCGGCGACCTGGGGGCCTCGGCCTCCCGGAAGTTCGACTGCGAGGCGTGGATCCCGACCCAGGGCAAGTACCGGGAGCTGACGTCCGCATCGAACTGCGACGGTTTCCAGGCGCGCCGCCTCTCCGTCCGGATGCGCGACACCCGCGACGGCAAGAAGGTCCTCCAGCCGCTCGCCACGCTGAACGGCACGCTCTGCGCCGTACCTCGCACGATCGTGGCGATCCTGGAGAACCACCAGTTGGCCGACGGTTCGGTACGCGTGCCCGAGGTGCTCCGTCCCTACCTGGGCGGGCGCGAGGTCCTGGAACCGGTTGCCAGGTGACATTTCCGTACAAGCTCGTTGCCACCGACCTCGACGGGACGCTGCTGCGTAACGACGACACGGTCTCCGAGCGCACCCGCGCGGCACTGGCCGCCGCCACCGCGGCCGGCGCCGCGCACATCATCGTCACCGGGCGGGCTGTCCCGTGGACCCGGCACATCCTGGACGACCTGGGCTACCAGGGGATCGCGGTCTGCGGGCAGGGCGCGCAGGTCTACCACGCGGGCGAGCACAAGCTGCTGACGTCGCTGACGCTGGACCGCCAGCTCGCCGGCCTCGCCCTCTCCAAGATCGAGGCGGAGGTCGGGCCGCTGGCGCTGGCGGCGAGCCGCGACGGGCTCGACGGTGAGGTACTGGTCGGTCCCGGCTACCGCGTACAGGAAGGGCCCCTGCCTGCCGTCTTCGTGAAGGACACGATCGAGATGTGGTCCGCGCCCCTGAACAAGGTCTACATCCAGCACCCGGAACTCGACGACGACGCACTGGCGAACGCAGCGCGTGGGGCCGTCGGCAACCTGGTGAACGTGGTCATGGCAGGTCCGGGCGTGGTGGAGATCCTGCCGCTGGGGCTGACCAAGGCGACCGGGCTCTCGCTGGCGGCGCGCCGGTTGGGTGTGAAGGCGGCGGACACGCTCGCCTTCGGTGACATGCCGAATGACATCCCGATGTTCGCGTGGGCGCAGCACGGGGTGGCGATGGCCAACGCGCATGACGACCTGAAGGCCGTCGCGCACGAGATCACCGCCTCGAATGAGGACGACGGCATCGCTGTGGTGCTGGAGCAGCTGCTCTAGGAAGCTCCGCGGTCCGCGCGAACACGGGGGAATCACGGGCCGGGTGCAGGCATGCGCCCGGCCCGTGAGCCTGTACGGCCTCGGCACGGGGTTGTCCGTGCCGATATCTGTGCGGAGGATGCGCGGATCGAACGCGCGCGGGGTCAACAGCCCCGACCACGGCTTAGCAAGCCGCTGCCTTACCACTCGGCCAATCCTCCGGGTGGGCGGCCGCGCGATGCGCGCAAGAAAAGCCGCCCCGGGCGTCCTGCTGGGAGCGGCTCAGCGGAGTGAAGTGATGGTTACTCCGGCGCCTGCTCCGGGCCGCCCTGGTGGGAACTCGACGGACTCGTACTCTCGGTCATCGTCGCGCTCCTCTCCCGGTCCTGTGGCATGCCTTCCTCGTGCCTCAACCACTGTGCCTGGCGGGGGTCCTTGTCCGCCACTCATTATTCGAGCGGCGACGACCGAGGGGGAGTGCTCACTGTCCGCCCCCGGCCCTCGCACGCCTGGCCGTGGGCGGACAGCCGGTGCCGGATGGGGATCAGCGGCGTCTACGGTGACGTCGCAGATCCTGGAGCTGACGGACGAAGTCGTCCATCCGCGCATCGATACGGACGATGTCCTCGGACATGTCCCCGAGCCGGACACTCATCGCGCCAACGACCCGATTCGTGGTTTCCAGCCTGCGGTCGAGGCTGTCGAGCCGGTGCGACATCCGGTTGAGTACCGGCCCGAGCTCCTGGAGCGCCGAGCCGACTCCGGCCAGGCAGCTCTCGACACGGGTGACCCGGCGGTCGAGCGAGGCGAGCCCTGTCCGCAGATCCTCCTCCGCACCCAGGAGGTAGGTGCGGACGCATCGAGCGATGTCGCTGTCGCGAAGAAGCATGGCGACGTTGAGCACGGTCCGACGGGTGAACAGCCGCAGTTGAGTAGCAGCCTGTGGATAACTTTCCACCCCCTCGCCCTCCCATAGCGACTCCATGTCGCCATGGAAATCCCGCAGCTCAGTGCCACGCAGCACCCGCATGCCGTTCTCGGTGAACTCCTTGTGGTGGCGATCGGTCGGCCTTCTGAGCGAGGCTGTGGATACTTCGAAGTAACGAGCCACATCCTCTGTGCGGACGTGAATTCCGTCAGGGAGCATGACAAGGCTCTTGACCTTGTCGAGGACGTCGACGCGCCCCATCTGCTCGAAGCGCAGCGCACGCGATTCGAGCAGGGCGACTTCCGTGGGCATGGGCATGCCTTCCGTTCGAGAAACCGGCAATGGACGGCCCTGTCCCCGGGCTTCAGGGGCGGAGGACGCTCACGGTTGCCACTCACCCGATGACCGACCCGGCCCGCGCCCTCTCGCCGGAGCCGGAGTCGGCAATCCCCAATTTCACGAACGCTACGACGCCACGGATTCTCATTGCCTCCACGCCCTCTGAACAACGAACCGATAACCGTACAGTTACGCGCACGACTGTCCGTTCATACGTCAACCCCCGCCCGAGGGGCAGGGGTTGACGGACGAACGGGGCAGCAGAGCCCTCGGCTCACTCCTCGCCGGCGAGCTTCAGCGTGCGCAGCTTCTGGCCCGCGTACCACGTGGCGAGCACCGTGACAGCCGCCAGCAGAACCGTCGCAAGCGGCAGCCCGACCTCCGAGGTGATCGCGCCCTCTCCGCCGACCTTCTCGGCAAGCGCGAGCGACCACTGCTGCACGCTGAGCGTGCGCGCCCCGGGCACGAAGCTGCCGAAGAGCGCCTCCCACACCAGCGCGTATACCAGGCCGAAGACCACCGCATGCCTGCTGACCGTGCCGAGCAGCAGAAACAGCGCGCTGTACGCGATGGAGGCGACCAGCGCCGCGATCGTGTACGCCACCGCGATCTGCTGGCCGTTGCCATTGAGGATCATGCCCGCGACGAATGTCGGCAGGGCGGAGAAGACCATGGTCACCGCGATCGCCACGATCAGCTTGGTGAAGATGATCGTCGGCCGTTTCACCGGCTTGGCCAGCAGATAGACGATCGATCCGTCGTCGATCTCGGGGCCGATGGCCCCCGTACCGGCGATCACACCGATCAGCGGCACCATCGTGGCGATGGCGAAACCGCCCAGCACATTGGCGGCGACCTGGTCATCGGCCCCGGCGAACGCCCGTACCGCGACGGCGATGACGATCAGCAGCGCGGGCAGGACGAAGAGGATCGCGGCCCTGCGCCGGCCGAGCAGGGCCCGGTAGGTGAGCCGGGCGACTGTGGGGTTGTACATGACGCTTCACAGCTCCTTTCAGGCCGCTACTCAGGCCGCTACGAGATAGGAAAAGACCGATTCGAGGGACTCGTCGGACGGCGAGACGGTCAGCAGACGGATGCCGTGTTCACGCGCGACCTTCGGCAGCAGCGTGGTGAACCGTCCGAAGTCGACTGCCTGGATACGCAGCGCCTGCTCGCTCAGGTCCACTTCGATCCCGGCCGTCGACGGGTCGGCGATGAGCGCGGCGGCGAGGGCGCGGTCGTCGCTGGACCGTACGAGATAGCGGTGCGGACGGTCCGTCATCAGGCGACGGATCTTCCGGAAGTCACCGGACGCGGCATGCCGTCCGGCCACGATCACCTCGATGTGGGAGGCGAGTTGTTCGACCTCTTCGAGGATGTGCGAGGAGAACAGGACCGTACGGCCCTCGGCGCCCATCCGCCGCAGCAGCTCCATCAGCTGCATCCGCTGGCGCGGGTCCATCCCGTTGAACGGCTCGTCGAGGAGCAGCACGGACGGCTCGTGGACCAGCGCGGACGCCATCTTCACGCGCTGCCGCATGCCCTTGCTGTACGTGGCGATCTTGCGATCCTGCGCGTACTCCATCTCCACCGTGGCCAGCGCCTTCTGCGCGGCAGCCTCGTCGAGTCCCTGCAGTTCCGCGTTGGCGACGACGAATTCGCGGCCGGTGAGGAAGTCGTACATCGCCTCCCGCTCCGGGACGATGCCGATCTGCCGGTACACCTCCTCGTTGCGCCAGATCAGCGCGCCGTCGAGGGTGACCTTGCCGGTCGACGGTGCGAGGAACCCGGCCATCATGTTGATCAGCGTGGACTTCCCCGCACCGTTGGGGCCGAGCAGTCCGGTCACGCCGGGTCCCACGGTCATGCTCACGTCGTTGACGGCGACCACATTGCCGAACCAGCGCGAGGTGTGGTCGATCTCGATGGTGGTCACAGCCCGACCCTCCGGTAGCGGCGCATCAGTACGGCGTACGAGCCGGCGACGAGCGCGAGAACAACGATCAGATACACCACACCTGCCCCGGCGCCCGGTCCTTCCCCTCCGGGGAAGTGGGAAGTGGCACCGAGGAACGCGGTCTGGACGCCGCCGATCAGCGTGATGGGGGAGAAGAGCCCCAGCCACTGCACGGCGCTCGCCGATCCCGTCTGCCAGGCGATGGCCTGGACCGTGGAGACCGCTCCGTACGAGATGGTCAGGACGGCAATCACCGCGGCGACGCCGAAGCCGCGACGCGGAGTCAGTGCGGCCATGACCAGGCCGAGCCCGGCGAAGAGCACGGAGAGCACCGCCACCGACACCAGCCCCTGCCCGAACCACTTGGTCTGGTCGGCGAAGTCGAACTTCGCCAGCAGAGCGCCCACGTACATCACCAGCAGCGGCGTCACGGTGAGGATGAACAGGGCCGATGCCATGGCGGTGTACTTGGCGACGACGTAGTCGACCCGCTCGATGGGCCGTGAGAAATACAGGGGAACGCTCTTGAAGCGGAGATCCCGGGAGACGGACTGCGGTGCCTGCGAGGCGATGAAGAGGCCGATGACGGCCTGCAGATAGATCGCGAAGTCCGTGTACTTCATCACGAGCTTGGTCGCGTTGGGCGTGGCCATCGCGACGGCCACGGTGATCAGCGCGACCAGGCACATCACCCCGAAGAGCAGCATCGGGAGCACCTTGGACTTCGCGGAACGCCCCAGTCCGAAGGAACCCCGCAGCGACTGCGAGTAGAGGGAGCGGCGGGCATAGCCGCGGCCCAGGCGCGGGCCGTCGTAGGAGCGGTACCCGATGTTGTGGATCCGGGTGGCCCCGCCCCCGGTCACGGCCCCGGTCTCAGTGCTCATCGTGACCGCTCCCCTTCTGCTGTGCGGCTCCGGTCAGGACCGTCTCCGCGGTCTCCGCGGCGCCTTCTGTACGGAAGACCTCGGCGATGTGGTGGCGCCGCTGTTCCATGCGTACGAGACCGAGTCCGAGTCCGGCGACACTGTCGCGGACGATGTCGTACGTCTCCTCGCCGGTGGCCTCGATCAGCAGGATGTGACCGGCGCCGGGCAGGCCGTCGGCCTCGATTCCGTCGCGGCCCAGCAGCGCGACACCGGCTGCCGTGAGCGCCCGGCGCAGTGCGCCCGTGCCGTCGGGGTGGGTGTCGCTGTCGGTGACCTCGACCGCGAGGGTCGTGGTGATCTGGGTGAAGTCGCTGGTGGAGCTGGAGCGCAGCAGCGCGCCGCCGTCGATGACGACGACATGGTCGCAGGTGCGCTCCAGTTCGCCCAGAAGGTGGGAGGTCACCAGGACCGAGATGCCGAACTCGGTGTGGACCCGGCGGATCAGGCCGAGCATCTCGTCGCGGCCGACCGGGTCCAGGCCGTTGGTCGGCTCGTCGAGGAGAACCAGCTGCGGGTCGTGGACCAGCGCCTGGGCCAGCTTCACGCGCTGCTTCATGCCGGTCGAGTAGCCACCGATGGGGCGGTAGCGCTCCTCGTACAGCCCGACGTGGCGCAGCGTGTCGGCGGTGCGCTCACGCGCCGCCGTCGGCGGCAGTCCGGACATCCGCGCCATGTGGACGACGAACTCGGTGGCCGAGACGTCCGGCGGCAGGCAGTCGTGCTCGGGCATGTAGCCGACCCGTTCCCGGATGGCCGCGCCACTGGTGGCGACGTCCAGCCCGAGCACGGCGGCCCGGCCCTCGGTGGCGGGGGACAGACCCAGCAGGATCTTGATCAGTGTGGACTTGCCGGCTCCATTGGCGCCCACCAGGCCGGTCACACCGGGCCCGATGTCCAGGGAGAGCCGGTCAAGCGCGGTCACCCGAGGGAACCGCTTGCTCAGGCTTTCGGTCGCGATCACAGTCACGTCCTCAACGGTAGTGGCGCGGGCCACACCGGTCGTCAGACCAGGCGGTTGGATCGGCGTCAACCTCCAGTCGTACGGCCCCGTAGGGGGACCCCACGAAGGAGGACGACGAAGGTAAGGGTGCTGGCCTGGGGCAGGGTCGGCGCGGAGTGCTCGGGGAGTTGTCCACAGGTCTCTGCGGACCCCTTGACGTAGCCGCTGGACATTGTCACATTCATCAGTGTCACGTTACGAGCACGTACCGCACACGGCATGGGACGGACGGTGGCATGGCCTCACCGGTGAAGGACGGACTGCCCCAGGAGCTCCAGGGGTTCAGAGAGGTGCAACGCCTCGCGTACGCCTGCGCGGAGGCGGTCGCCGCACGGCTCGAACCGGGGGTGACGGAGCGCGAGGCTGCCCGGATGCAGCGGGAGTGGCTGCGCGAGCGGGGGGTCCGTGACTGGTTCCATCTCCCGTTCGCCTGGTTCGGGGACCGCACGGCTTTCGCCGGTTTCAAGGTGCCGCTGCAGTTCTTCCCGACCAACCGGAAGCTGGAGCCCGGGATGCCGTTCATCCTCGACATGGCTCCGGTGTACAAGGGGTTCACGGCGGACATCGGATATTCCGGCTGTCTCGGGCTCAACCCGTTGCACGACAAGCTCCTTGCCGATCTCGAGGTCCACCGCGCGCTGATCCTGGACGAGGTGCGCGAGCGGCGGTCGCTGCGCGAGATCTATGAGGACGTCGAGCGCCTGATGATCAGGCAGGGGTACGCCAACAGGCACCGCGCCTATCCCTTCGGCGTCATCGCCCACAAGGTGGACCGCGTCGCTGAGCGCCGCTGGTCACCGCGGCTGTTCGGGTTCGGTACGCAGTCGCTCAAGGGCCTCGTCAGCGATGCGGTGCACGGGCACAGGGACGGCTGGTCTCCGCTGTGGAGTCCGTACCGCTTCTCCGACCACCCGCCGCAGCCGGGGCTGTGGGCGGTCGAACCCCATCTCGGATTCCGGGGTACGGGCGCGAAGTTCGAGGAGATCCTGGTCGTCACCGATTCCAAGGACCCTGAGCAGAGTGCCTTCTGGCTGGACGACGATCTGCCGCATGTGCGGGGCTGGGCCGAGGAGAGGGTGGCGGCGTGAGTCTGCAGGATGTTCCGGGGTTCCGCGAACGCCGGGTGCGTACGGGCGGGATCGAGCTGTGCGTCGCCGAACTGGGCGACGAGACACATCCGACGGTCGTGCTGGTGCACGGCTATCCGGACAGCAAGGAAGTCTGGACGCAGGTCGCGGTGCAGTTGGCCGAGCAGTGGCATGTCGTCCTGTACGACGTGCGCGGCCACGGCCGGTCGACGGCTCCGGAGCCGCTGCGTGGCGGGTTCACCCTGGAGAAGCTCACCGACGACTTCCTGGCCGTCGTCGATGCGGTGAGCCCGGACCGGCCGGTGCACCTGGTCGGGCACGACTGGGGTTCGGTCCAGTCGTGGGAGTTCGTGACGGTCATGCGCACCGAGGGCCGGATCGCCTCCTTCACATCGATGTCGGGTCCCTCCCTGGACCACTTCGGTCACTGGATCAAGCAGCGGATGACGCGGCCCACCCCGCGCCGGGTCGGTCAACTGCTCGGCCAGGGAGCCAAGTCCTGGTACGTGTACATGCTGCACACGCCGGTGCTGCCGGAGCTCGCCTGGCGCGGTCCGCTCGGCAAGCAGTGGCCGCGGATGCTCCAGCGGATGGAGAAGGTGCCCGCGGGCGACTACCCGACGCCGTCCCTGCCGAACGACGCCGCGCACGGTGCGTGGCTCTACCGGGACAACGTCCGCGCCCGGCTGCGCAGACCGCGCGCCGACGCGTACGCGCACGTGCCGGTCCAGCTGATCACGCCGACGGGTGACATCTTCCTTTCGGAGAAGCTGTACGACCAACTGGAGCGGTGGGTACCGCACTTGGTACGGCACTCCCTGCCGGCCAAGCACTGGGTGCCGCGCACCCGCCCGGACCAGCTTGTCTCCTGGATCAGCGAGTTCGTCGCCGCCAACGAGTCGGCGCTGGAAGACGGACGGCCGGTTCCGGACACCGCACCGACCGGGGCGTACGCCGACCGGTTCGGCGGTCAGCTGGTCCTGGTGACGGGCGCGGCGGGCGGTATCGGGCGGGCCACCGCGTTCGCGTTCGCGGAGGCGGGTGCCCGGGTGGTGGCCGTGGACCGTGACGCGGAAGGGGCGGCCAGAACGGCGGAGATGGCCCGCCTGATCGGCTCTCCCGCCGCCTGGGGCGAGGCGGTGGACGTCAGCGACGAGCAGGCGATGGAGAAGCTCGCCGCGAAGGTCGCCGCCGAGTACGGCATCGTCGACGTCCTGGTCAACAACGCCGGGATCGGGCTGTCCGGCTCCTTCCTGGAGACCACGAGCGAAGACTGGAAGAACGTCCTGGACGTCAATCTGTGGGGTGTCATCCACGGTTGCCGGATCTTCGGCGGGCAGATGGCCGAGCGCGGCCAGGGCGGCCATATCGTCAACACCGCCTCCGCCGCCGCGTATCAGCCGTCCCGGGCGCTGCCCGCGTACAGCACCTCCAAGGCGGCCGTGCTGATGCTCAGCGAGTGCCTGCGGGCCGAACTGGCCGAGCGGTCGATCGGTGTCAGCGCCATCTGCCCCGGCATCGTCAACACCAATATCACGGCGACCGCGCACTTCGCCGGGGCCGACGCCGATGAGGAGACGCGGCTGCGGAAGCGGACCAGCCGGCTGTACGGGCTCCGCAACTACCCGCCGGAGAAGGTCGCCGACGCGATCCTCGAGGCCGTGGCGAACAACCGGGCCGTGGTGCCGGTGACACCGGAGGCACGGGCCTCCCGCTTCCTGTCCCGGCTCAGTCCCGGCGCGCTGCGCGGGATCGCCCGGCTGAAGCCGCCGCTGTGAGCGGGGCCGAGCCGTCCGCGGCAACGACGCGTTCCGCTGCCGAGTACCGGATCGAGGACCTGGCGCATGCGAGCGGTGCCACGGTCCGCACGATCCGGGCCTATCAGGACCGGGGTCTGCTGCCGACGCCGGAGCGGCGCGGCCGGGCCAATGTGTACCGGGACACGCATCTCGCCCGGCTCCGGCAGATCGCCGACCTGCTGGACCGCGGTTACACGCTGGCCAGTATCAAGGAACTGCTGGAGGCGTGGGACGCGGGACGCGGGCTGGGCGGAGTGCTCGGGCTCGTCGCCGAGGTGCACGGCCCGTGGACGGACGAGCAGGCCGACCGGATCACCCGGGACGAGCTGTATGCGAAGTTCGGCGGCGTGCAGGACGACCAGGCGGTGGCCGAGGCGGTCGAGCTCGGCGTGCTGGAGCGCATTCCGGGCAGGGACGACGAGTTTCTGGTCCCGAGCCCACAAGAGCTCGCGGTAGCAGTCGAGTTGCATGCCGCAGGAGTACCGCTCATCGCAATCTCCGGCCATCTGCGGGAACTTCGCGGTCAGGTCGAGCACATCGCCTCCCGCTTCCTGGAGTTCACCACCGAGCACGTGTTCGCGCGCTACCTCGGCCATCGTCCGCCGACGGACGCGGACGCGGACGCGGCCGAGGCCGCCTCGCTGGTACGTCGGCTCCGCCCGCTCGCCCAGCAGACAGTGGACGCCGAACTGGCCCGGGCCATGCGGATGTTCGCCACACGTCATCTGCAGCACCACCTCGGCGCGGACATACCGCTCACCACAGAACCCTCGACGAGCAAGCCGCGTTCTGTGCCACTGCCGCCGGAAACAATGCAGGCCGTACAGCGCCTGGTTGGTCCGCGGGACGTCGCCGCCTTTGTCGCCGCCGCCACTGAACGTGAGGTACATGCAAGAACATTGGACGCACTTGCCACATCACACAACGAATCAAAGCAAATTGATCAAAACGGTTGATTTCGGCGTCACTTGTCCACAGAATCGCCAATTCACCTGTGGATAACCACAGTTGGTTGTGGATCAAACCTGTGGACGAAAATCGTTGGTGCGAATCGTGAGCAAATTCCGATGCGCCGACGAGATCGTCACGGGCACTCTGTCCGGATGGATGAGAGACGTACCGTCAAGGTGTCCAAGTACCTCGCAAAGCATCTGCGGCACCAACCCGAGCGGATCGGGATCCGTCTCGACCCGAGCGGCTGGGTGACGATCGACGAGCTCCTCCGGGCGGCGGCCAGGCACGGCTTCCCCATCACCCGTGCCGAGCTCGACCATGTCGTTGCCGCCAATGACAAACAGCGCTACGCGATCGAAGGCGACCGCATTCGGGCGAGCCAGGGCCACACCGTCCCGGTGGATCTCGGTCTGCCTCCGTCCCAGCCGCCCGCGTACCTCTACCACGGCACCGTGGGCGGCGCCCTCGACGCGATCCGTACTGAGGGCCTCCGCCCCATGAACCGGCTCCACGTCCACCTCTCGGCCGACCGTGAGACGGCTGCCCGAGTCGGCGCCCGACGCGGCAGGCCCGTGATCCTCTCGGTGGACGCGGGCGCGATGCACCGCGCCGGCCACCTCTTCTACGTCAGCGCGAACGGGGTCTGGCTCACCGACTCCGTGCCACCGGAGTTCCTCCGCTTCCCCGGCTGAACCCGACCTGCCCGCCCCCGGCCGTCGTCTGCCCGTCCCACCTGTCCTCCCGGCGGGCCCGGATCCGCGTCGGCTCCCCGTCCCGACCGCACAGGGCCTTCGTCGAACCGATGGGCCCCGGCCATGACGGTTCAGTTCGTCCCGCGCGGCACACGGTCGCCGTGGCTCGGCCGCAGCGTCTGCTGACGCGTCTCTGCTCGGCAGCTCTCCCGCCGTATGGTCGTATGTATGCGTCTGAGCACTGTAATTCTGCCGATTCACCGCTGGAGCGAGGGCCGGAAGGTCTGGCAGCGAGCCGAGGAACTGGGATTCCACGCGGCGTACACCTATGACCATCTGGCCTGGCGGAGCTTCCGCGACGGGCCGTGGTTCGGCGCGGTGCCGACCCTGACCGCCGCGGCGGCCGCCACCGAGCGGCTGCGCCTGGGCACCCTCGTCACCTCCCCCAACTTCCGGCACCCGGTCACCCTGGCCAAGGACCTCATCACGCTGGACGACGTCTCCGACGGACGGATCACCCTCGGTATCGGCGCGGGCGGCAACGGTTTCGATGCCACCACGCTGCGCAGGAGTGACGAGGAACCATGGACGCCGCGCGAGCGGGCCGACCACTTCGCCGAGTTCGTACCGCTCCTCGACCGGCTTCTGCGGGAGCCGTCCGTCACCTATGAGGGCGATCTGTACGTGGCGAACGAGGCCCGGAACGTACCCGGCTGTGTGCAGCTGCCCCGGCTGCCGTTCGCGGTGGCCGCGACCGGTCCGCGCGGGCTGAAGCTCGCCGCGCAGTACGGTCAGGCCTGGGTCACCACAGGCGACCCCAAGCTGTTCGAGACGGGTACCCCGGAGCAGTCCGTGGCAGCCATCCGCGGGCAGGTCAGCAAGCTCGGCACGGCCTGCGAGGCCATCGGCCGGGATGTCGCCGAGCTGGACAAGATCCTGCTCACCGGCTTCACCCCGGACCGCCCTCTGAAGTCCTTCGACGCGTTCGTGGACTTCGCGGGCACCCATTTCGAGCTGGGCTTCACGGAGATCGTCATCCACTGGCCGATCGCGGACTCCGACTTCGCTGCGGATGAGAAGGTCTTCGAGCGGATCGCCACCGAAGGGCTGTCCCAGCTCGGCTGACCCCCGCACCCACGCACACCACCGGCCACCCCTCTCACCCCCCTGGCATATGCATCAGGCATGTTCTCCTGCTCAGGGGGGCGCAGCCTCACATGCGCGCCCCTCCGCACACCCGTGCACGCCCGTACGGGAGAATGGCGGGGTGACCTCAGCTATCGACTCGCCTCTGCCTGCCGCGCCCCGGCTGATCGCCACCGACCTGGACGGCACCCTGCTGCGCGACGACAAAACCGTCTCGGACCGCACGGTCGCGGCGCTGGCCGCGGCCGAGGAGGCGGGGATCGAGGTCTTCTTCGTCACCGGCCGCCCGGCCCGCTGGATGGACGTCGTCAGCGACCACGTCCACGGCCACGGCCTGGCGATCTGCGCGAACGGCGCCGCGATCGCCGACCTGCACGCGGGCGGCAGACTGATCAAGGTCCGCCCGCTGGAACGCGCCGCCGCCCTCGAAGTCGTCCACGCCCTGCGCGCGGCCGCTCCGGGCACCTCGTTCGCTGTCGAGCTGTCCACCGGCATCCACTACGAACCGGCCTACCCGCCGTTCCATCTCGACCCGGGCGCCACCGTCGCCCCTGCCGAGAAGCTCCTCCACGAAGAGACGCCGGGCGCCGGAGCCCCTGTACTGAAGCTCCTCGCACACCACGCCGAGCTGGCCCCGGACGACTTCCTCGCCATCGCGCACACGGCAGCCGGTGACCGGGCGTCCCTCACCCGCTCCAGCCCGACAGCTCTGCTGGAGATCAGCGGTCTCGGCGTCTCCAAGGCCAGCACCCTCGCGCTGTGCTGCGCCGAGCGCGGCATCTCGCCCGCCGAGGTCGTCGCCTTCGGGGACATGCCGAACGACGTGGAGATGCTGAGCTGGGCGGGCACCTCGTACGCGATGGGCAACGCCCACCCGGCCGCGGTGGCCGCCGCCTCCGGGCGGACCGTCACCAACGAGGAGGACGGCGTCGCGATCGTCATCGAGCGGCTCGTGGCCGAGCGCCGGAGGCACCGCAGCCAGAGCTGAAGGGCCCGGGCCCGAACCCCGACGAAGGCCTCAGAGGGGTGCCTCCCACACCACGGTCGTGCCGCCCCCGCCCTCCCCGAGGCCCGGCCCGAACCAGCTCGACCCGCCCAGCGACTCCGCCCTGCGCGCCAGGTTCCGCAACCCGCTGCGTCGCCCGCCCTCCGGAATGCCCACCCCGTCGTCGGCGACCGACAGCCGCACCGCGTCGCGTCCGTCGGGCAGCGTGACGGTCGCATCGACAACCACGTCGATCAAGGACGCCTCGGCATGCCGGAAGGCGTTGGAGAGCGCCTCCCGCAGCGCCGCGATCAGGTTCTTGCCGGTCAGCTCGCCGACCAGCGAGTCGACCGGGCCGAGGAAGCGGTGCGACGGCTTGAAGCCCAGCGGGACGGCCGCCATGTTGATCTCGCGCAGGACGCGGGTCCGCAGCCCGGACGGCGCCTCGACCGGTTCCTGTTGCAACGCGAAGATCGCGGTGCGGATCTCCTGGATCGTCACGTCCAGTTCGTCCACGGCCCGCCCCACCCCGGTCTGCACCTCGGGTACGACCGACCCGCGCTGGGCGCTCTCCAGCATCATCCCGGTGGCGAACAGCCGCTGGATGACCAGGTCGTGCAGGTCGCGGGCGATTCGGTCGCGGTCCTCGTAGACCGCGAGCCGCTCCCGGTCCCGCTGCGCCTCGGCCATCATCAGCGCGAGCGCGGCCTGCGAGGCGAACTGTGTGGCCAGCGTCCGCTCTGTCTCGGTGAAAGGCCGGTCGCCCCGGGCGCGCGGGGTGGCGAGCGCGCCGAGCACCCGCCCACCGCTGTGCAGCGGCAACAGCATGGTGGGGCCGAACTGGTGGGCCAGCCTGCTGATCACGCGGGATTCGGTGGCCGAGTCGTCCATGAAGACCGCCTCGCCGGCCAGCAGCTTCGCCACCACCGGGCTCTCCGGACCGATGATCACCCCGAGCGAGGCGGACGGGCTGTCGGCGGAGACGGCGACGATCTCCAGACCGCCCTCCTCGGTCGGCAGAAGCACGATCCCGGCAGCGGAGGCGGCGAGATGGCGGGCCTGTTCGGCGACGACGGCAAGCGCGTCGTCCGCGTCCCCGCCGGAGAGCAGCGCGGTGGTCACGGCCACCGATCCGTCGATCCACCGCTCGCGCTGGCGCGCCGCCTCGTAGAGCCGGGCGTTGCCGATGGCGATCCCCGCCTCCGTGGCGAGCACCCGCACCATGTGCAGGTCGTAGTCGTTGAACTCGCCCCCGCCTTCCTTCTCGGCCAGATAGAGATTGCCGAAGATTTCTCCCTGTACGCGGATGGGGACCCCGAGAAAGGTCCGCATCGGTGGATGGCCGGCGGGGAATCCGGCGAACCTCGGATCAGCTGTGAGATCTGCGAGCCGCACCGGTGCCGGGTCGTGAATGAGTGCGCCGAGCAGTCCCCTCTGCCCGTCGGGCCGGTGTCCGATCTCGGCTTCCACCGCCTCCGACACCCCGTATGTGAGGAAGTCGGAGAGTCCCTTGCCCTTGGTGTCGACGACGCCGATGGCGGCGTAGCGGGCACGGGCGAGTTCGGCAGCGGTCTCGCAGATCCGGTCGAGGGTGGAGTGCAGTTCGAGACCGGTGCCGACGGAGCGCATGGCTTCCAGCAGCTGCGGGACGCGGGCTGTGAGCTCGGTGGACAGGCCCTGCAGGCTGCGGGTCGCCTGCGTCGCGGCTTCGAGTGAGTCCTTCGGGTCCGGCTCTGGCATACCCAGAGCCTAGTTAGTCCCTTTTGGGGAGGAAAGTGGGCCAATGGTCCGGCAAACCGCTCCGGCCCCTGCTCGACGGGCCCGCCCGTGTGCTTCTACGCCCGCCCGGCGGGAGCCGGGATCCGTACGGTCTCCTGTTCGCGCTCCAGCATCCGGCTCAACGGCCCCTCCATCGTCGCGAGATCGGTGTACGGACCGCGCTGCACGATCCTGCCCGCGTCCATCACGACGACCTCGTCGACCGCCTCGAGCCCCGCCAGCCGATGGGTGATCAGAACCGTTGTGCGGCCCTGGGTGGCGGTCAACAGATCCGCCGTCAGGGCGTCCGCCGTCACCAGGTCGAGATGCTCTGCGGGCTCGTCCAGGACGAGCACGGGGAAGTCGGCGAGGAGCGCCCGGGCGAGCGCGAGCCGCTGGCGCTGGCCACCGGAGAGGCGGGCTCCGTGCTCGCCGACGAGCGTGTCGAGCCCGTCGGGCAGCGCCTGCACCCAGTCGAGCAGCCGTGCCTGCGCGAGGGCGGCCCGCAGTTCGTCGTCCGTCGCACCGGTACGGGCCAGCCGCAGGTTCTCCCGGATGGAACTGTCGAAGACATGGGCGTCCTGGGCACACAGCCCGACGAACCGCCGGACAGTGTCGCCGTCCAACGCAGAGGCCTCCACACCACCGATCCGGTACGTCCCCGACCGCGCGTCCAGGAAGCGGAGCAGGACCTGCGCGAGGGTGGTCTTCCCTGAGCCCGAAGGGCCGACGACGGCGATGCGCCGACCGGCGGTCAGAGTCAGGTCGACGGAGTTCAGGGCATCCCGCGACGCTCCTGCGTACCGGGCCGCCAACCCGCTCACCTCCAGCGGGAAGGGAGAGGCGGGTGGATCGGCCGGGGCGGCAGGTTCGAGCACCGGTACCGGGGCATCCAGCACCTCGTACACCCGCTCCGCACTCCGCTTGACCCGCTGCCGGTACTGCACGGCGAGCGGCAGGCCGGTCACGGCCTCGAACGCGGCAAGGGGAGTGAGCACCACCACCGCGAGCTCCACTCCCGCCAGCCGTCCGTCGAGGACGGCCGGCACGGAGATGAGTGCGGCAGCGACAACCGTCAGACCGCAGATCACTGCGGAGAGCCCGCCCCCGAGCGCGGTGGCCGTTGCCGCCCGGGCCGCGATCCGGGTCAGGACGCCGTCGGCTTCGCGGGTCCGCGCCGAACGTGCGGGCAGAGCACCCGCGACGGTCAGCTCGGCCGTCCCGCCGAGCAGATCGGTGATCCGGGTGGCCAGATCAGCTCGCGCGGGCGCCAGTTGACGTTCCGCACGGCGGGCGCAGGCGCCGGTCACCAGCGGCACCCCGACCCCGGCCAGCAGCAGCCCGACAGCGAGCACGAGGCCCGCCTGGGGCAGCAGCCAGCCGGTGAACCCGGCGGCCGCCACCCCCACAACCGCCGCGGTCCCGGCGGGCAGCAGCCACCGCAGCCAGTAGTCCTGCAGCGCGTCCACATCGGCGACGAGCCGGGACAGCAGGTCTCCGCGCCGGGTCCGGGCCAGCCCGGCCGGCGCGATGCGTTCCAGTCCGCGGTACACGGCGACGCGCAGCTCGGCGAGCATCTTGAGCACCGCGTCGTGCGAGACGAGACGCTCGGCGTAGCGGAAGACGGCGCGACCGAGCCCGAAAGCACGGGTCGCGGTCACGGCGACCATCAGATAGAGCACCGGAGGCTGTTCGGAGGCGCGGGAGATCAGCCAGCCGGAGACGGCCATGAGCCCGACAGCCGAGCCCAGGGCGAGGCTGCCCAGCAGGAGTGCAAGCGCCAGTTGTCCGCGGTGTTCTCCTGCGGCGCCCCGGACCCGGGCGAGCACCTGGCCGGAGCGTGCCGTGGTCTCCCGCAGCGCCTCGGGCTCCCGCATGCCGTCGGGTACGTCATCGGAGGCGCGCGCCGGTCCGTCCACCCCGACCGGCTCCGTGGCCGTCGTGCGTTCCGGTGCCACGCCCGGTTCCAGTGTCACCACCCGGTCGGCGACCGCGAGCAGCGCCGGCCGGTGCACGACGAGCAGCACGGTCCGGCCCGCTGCCAGCCTCCGTACCGCGTCGACGATCCCCGCCTCCGTCTCGCCGTCCAGGCTCGCGGTCGGCTCGTCGAGCAACAGCAGCGGCCGGTCGGCGAGGAACGCCCGGGCAAGCGCGAGCCGTTGCCGCTGGCCGGCGGAGAGTCCCGCGCCGTCCTCGCCGAGCAGTGTCTGCGCACCGTCGGGAAGGTCCACCACGAAGTCGTACGCCCCTGCGTCCCGCAACGCCGCCGTCACCGCACCGTCGTCGGCGTCCGGCCGGGCCAGCCGTACATTCTCCGCGATCGTGCCCGCGAAGAGATGCGGGCGCTGCGGCACCCAGGCGATCCGCTCCCGCCAGAGCTCGGGCGCAAGTGCCGCCAGATCCGCGCCGCCGACCCGCACCCGCCCTTCGTCGGGCTCCGCGAACCCCAGCACCACATGGAGCAGGGTGGACTTCCCGACTCCGCTCGAGCCGACCAGGGCGACGGTCTCCCCCTCCTCGACCACCAGCGAGGCCCTGTCCAGCGACGGAGCGGTACGCCCGTCGTGCCGTACCGTCACCCCCTCCAGCTCCAGCCTCAGCGACTGCGGGACGTCCGCCGTGCCGCCCGCCCGCACCTCGGTCTCCAGGACCGCAAAGATCTCCTCCGCGGCCGAGAGCCCCTCGGCGGCGGCGTGGTACTGCGCCCCGACCTGCCGGATCGGCAGGTATGCCTCGGGCGCGAGGATCAGCACCACCAGGCCGGTGTAGAGGTCCAGTTCGCCGTGCACGAGCCGCATGCCGATGGTGACGGCGACCAGCGCCACCGACAGGGTGGCGAGAAGTTCCAGGGCGAAGGAGGACAGGAACGCGATCCGCAGAGTCCGCAGGGTGGCCCGGCGGTACTGCGACGTGATGGTGCGGATGGACTCGGCCTGGGCCTTGGCCCGGCCGAAGACCTTCAGTGTCGGCAGTCCGGCGACCACGTCGAGGAAGTGTCCGGAGAGCCGGGAGAGCAGCCGCCACTGGCGGTCCATCCGGGACTGGGTGGCCCAGCCGATCAGGATCATGAAGAGCGGGATGAGCGGCAGCGTGATGACGATGATCGCGGCCGAGACCCAGTCCTCGGTGACGATCCTGGCAAGGACCGCGACGGGCACGACGACCGCGAGCCCGAGCTGTGGCAGATAGCGCGCGAAGTAGTCGTCCAGCGCGTCGACACCGCGGGTGGCAAGCGCCACCAGAGAGCCGGTGCGCTGCCCGCTCAGCCAGTCCGGTCCGAGCGCCGCGGCACGGTCGAGCAACCGGCCGCGGAGCTCGGACTTGACCGCCGCGCTGGCCCGGTAGGCGGCGAGCTCGGTCAGCCAGGAGACCAGGCCCCGACCGAGCGCGACAGCCGCCAGCAGCACCAGCGGGGTCCACAGCTCGGTAACGGTCAGCCCGTCCTCGAACCCGCCCACCACCACTTCGGCGATGAGCATGGCCTGGGCGATGACCAGCGCCGCCCCGACCACTCCGAGTGCTACCACGGCCGCCAGGAAGAGGCGGGTGGCACGGGCGTAGTGGAGAAGGCGCGGGTCGATCGGTTTCACGTGAAACATCCCCAATGAGCTCGGGTGGTGGACCAGGCGGGACGTGTCGGACCGTCCCCAGGACGTGTCCGGCGGATCGGGCTCGGCCGCGAGCCGCCGGGGCACGTCCCCGGCGCGTCAGTGCGCTTCAGCGATGTGCTGTGTACCGATCCGCTTGCGGAACACCCAGTAAGTCCAGCCCTGGTAGATCATCACCACGGGAGTAGCGATCCCAGCGCACCAGGTCATGATCTTCAGCGTGTACGGGGTGGACGAGGCGTTGGTGACCGTGAGGCTCCAGGCGTCGTTCAGCGAGGACGGCATGACGTTCGGGAAGAGCGCCAGGAAGAGCATCGCGACCGCGGCCGCGATGGTCAGCCCGGAGAGCGCGAACGACCAGCCCTCGCGCCCCGCCGCGACGGCACCGATCGCTCCGACCAGCGCCACCACGGCGGTGATCATCGCGAGCAGACTCCAGCCGTCGCCGTGGTCGACCTGGGTCCAGATCAGGAAGCCGAGGGAGAGCACCGCGGTGACCAGTCCCAGCTTGAGTGCCAGCCTCCGCGCCCGTTCCCGGATGTCCCCGACAGTCTTGAGCCCCGCGAACACCGCACCGTGGAAGGTGAAGAGGAAGAGAGTGACCAGTCCGCCGAGGATCGCGTAGGGGTTGAGCAGGTCCCCGACGTTGCCCACGTACTCCATGTCGGCGTTGATCTTCACGCCCCGGACAATGTTCCCGAAGGCCACACCCCAGAGCAGGGCGGGGATCAGCGAGGTCCAGAAGATCGCGTTCTCCCAGTTGGTCTGCCACCGCTCCTCGGGCCGCTTCGCCCGGTACTCGAAGGCGACACCGCGCACGATCAGGCAGAGCAGGATGATCAGCAACGGCAGGTAGAACCCGGAGAACAGCGTGGCGTACCACTCGGGGAAGGCAGCGAACGTCGCGCCGCCCGCGCTGAGCAGCCACACCTCGTTGCCATCCCAGACGGGCCCGATCGTGTTGATCAGAACCCGCCGTTCCTTGCGGTCACGGGCCAGCAGCTTGGTGAGGACACCTATCCCGAAGTCGAATCCCTCCAGAAAGAAGTAGCCGATCCAGAGGACGGCGATGAGCACGAACCAGACGTCGTGGAGTTCCATCTCTCAGCTCCTCTGCTCTCAGTAGGAGAAGGCCATCGGCCGGTCGGCGTCGTCGTGGTCGCCGCCGATCTTGGTGGGCGGGTTGAGGTCGGACTCCGTGAGTTCCGGCGGTCCGGCCTTGATGTACTTCACAAGCAGCTTGACCTCGATCACGGCGAGCACCGCGTAGAGCAGGGTGAAGAGGATCATCGAGGTGAGTACCTCGCCCTGCGAGACGCCGGGGGAGACCGCGTTGCGTGTCTGCAGCACCCCGTAGACGACCCAGGGCTGGCGGCCCATCTCGGTGAAGATCCAGCCCCAGGAGTTGGCGATCAGCGGGAAGAGGAGCGTCCACAGGGCGACGATCCAGTAGAGCCTGGTGAGCTTCGGGCTGAGCGCCTTGTTCTTGAAGAGGACCAGGTGCGGTACTTCGTCCTCACCGGTCCGCAGCCCCGGCGGCAGCATGAACTTCTTCCGCGTCAGCCACAGTCCGAGCAGGCCGAGGCCGAAGGATGCCATGCCGAAGCCGATCATCCAGCGGAAGCTCCAGAAGGCGACCGGGATGTTGGGCCGGTAGTCGCCGGGGCCGAACCGTTCCTGCTCGGCCTTGTTGATGTCGTTGATGCCGGGGACGTACGAATTGAAGTTGTCGTCCGCGAGGAAGGACAGCACCCCCGGGATCGAGATCTCCACGGTGTTGTGCCCCTTGGCCACGTCTCCGACCGCGAAGATCGAGAAGGGGGCCGAGTTCTGCCCCTCCCACAGCGCCTCGGCCGCGGCCATCTTCATCGGCTGCTGCTTGAACATGACCTTGCCGAGCATGTCACCGCTGACAGCGGTGAGCAGACCGGCGATCACGACGGTGACCAGTCCGAGCCGGAGCGAGGTGCGCATCACCGGGATGTGCTTCTTGCGCGCCAGGTGGAAGGCGGCGATGCCGACCATGAACGCGCCGCCGACCAGGAAGGCCGCCGTGATGGTGTGGAAGAACTGGGCGAGAGCGGTGTTCTGGGTGAGGACATGCCAGAAGTCGGTGAGCTCGGCCCGGCCGCGTTCCTTGTTGATCCGGTAGCCGACCGGGTGCTGCATCCAGGAGTTGGCCGCGAGGATGAAGTACGCGGAGAGGATGGTTCCGATCGAGACCATCCAGATGCAGGCGAGGTGGATCTTCTTCGGCAGCTTGTCCCAGCCGAAGATCCACAGCCCGATGAAGGTGGATTCGAAGAAGAAGGCGATCAGCGCCTCGAAGGCGAGCGGAGCGCCGAAGATGTCGCCTACGAACCGTGAGTAGTCGGACCAGTTCATGCCGAACTGGAACTCCTGGACGATGCCGGTGACGACGCCCATGGCGATGTTGATCAGGAAGAGCTTGCCCCAGAACTTGGTCGCCCTGAGGTACTTCTGATTGTTCGTCCGCACCCAGGCGGTCTGCAGGCCGGCGGTGAGCGCGGCGAGCGAGATCGTCAGGGGAACGAAGAGGAAGTGGTAGACGGTGGTGATACCGAATTGCCATCGCGCGAGGGTCTCGGGCGCCAGAGCCAGCTCCACGTCGTCTCTCCTTACGTCGCCGTAGCCGCAGCGGCAGTTCGCCCTGTTAATCCGGCCGATCACCGGAGAAACAGGACACGCTTGTGAACGCGTTCACATTCACAAGCATTATGACGCACAGGCTTTCGGGATGTTCGAGGGGGGTCCCTATCGGGACGCTCCACGCGAAGGCCCCGCACCTCGAGAAACGAGAGGTACGGGGCCTTCCGGTACACCCGGGCCGGACACGCCGCGCTACAGCTCCTTGCGGTACGCCTCCGCCACCCTCAGGAACACGTCGTTCGCCTCGTCCTCACCGATCGAGACCCGCACACCCTCGCCTGCGAACGGCCTGACCACGACACCGGCCCGCTCGCAGAACCCGGCGAAGTCGACCGTACGGTCGCCCAGCCGCAGCCAGACGAAATTGGCCTGGGACTCCGGAACCGTCCAGCCCTGGTCCACGAGAGCCTTGTGCACCCGGACGCGCTCGCAGACCAGGGAGCCGACCCGGCCGAGAAGTTCGTCCTCGGCGCGCAGCGAGGCGACCGCCGCGTCCTGTGCCAGCTGGCTGACCCCGAACGGCACGGCCGTCTTGCGCAGCGCCGCCGCCACCGGCTCGTGGGCCACCGCGAACCCGACCCGCAGACCGGCCAGACCATAGGCCTTGGAGAACGTCCGCAACACCGCCACATTGGGCCGGTCCCGGTAGATCTCGATGCCGTCCGGCACGTCGACGTCGCGGATGAACTCCTTGTACGCCTCGTCCAGCACCACGAGCACATCGCCCGGCACCCGGTCCAGGAACCGCTCCAGCTCGGCCCTGTGCACGACGGTCCCGGTCGGATTGTTCGGGTTGCAGACAAAGATCATCCGGGTGCGGTCCGTGATCGCGTCCGCCATCGCGTCGAGGTCGTGCACCTCGCCGTCGGTGAGCGGAACCTTCACCGAGGTCGCTCCGCTGACCTGGGTGATGATCGGGTACGCCTCGAAGGAGCGCCAGGCATAGATGACCTCGTCGCCCGGACCCGAGGTGGCCTGAAGCAGTTGCTGCGCCACCCCGACGGAACCGGTGCCGGTGGCGAGATGCGAGACGGGCACGCCGAACCGGTCGGCCAGCTCGTTCATCAGACCGGTGCACGCCATGTCCGGGTAGCGGTTGAAGTTCGCGGCTGCGGCCAGGGCGGACTCCATCACCCCGGGCAGCGGCGGATACGGGTTCTCGTTGGAGGACAGCTTGAATGCGACCGGTCCGCCGGCCGTCGCCGGCCTGCCCGGCACATAGGCAGGGACGCCGTCCAGCTCGGCGCGCAGCTTGGGGCTCGTCTCGCTCACCGCAGGTCCTCCTCGACCGTCGCACACATCAATACTGCTCACCTTATGAGGATTGCGCGCCGCTGCGAATGGCAGAGCAGCGGAATCGTCCGGTGGGCCCGGGTATGGGGGGAGCATCCCTCGTACTGGCGCGCGCCGGTGGCTCACTCCGTGGCGCGCATCCCCCGAAGAGGTGAGTTGAGACCTCTTCGAAACATCGACCATTCAGTAGGCCCTTCCTCCTCAGCTCATGACACACTACGGTTCGCTCCGCCAACACCCTTGTTTTACAAGGCATTTGTGACTACATGACCATGCAGAAACGTGCCTGTCGATGGGTGAATATGCGGCCGGGCCAACCGTCCACGCGAGCCCTACTATCGGCTCGCCATGACAGCAGCAGGGAAGCACCAGGTGAGCCGGACGGAGACCCCCCGGCGCGGCGGCCGGCAGGGACGAGCGGGAATCCGGGATGTGGCCGCCGCCGCCGGGGTCTCCATCACGACCGTCTCCGACGCGCTCAACGGCAAGGGCAGGCTCCCGGACGCCACCCGCCGCCATGTCCGCGAAGTCGCCGAGCGTCTGGGCTATCGCCCGTCCGCCGCGGCCCGAACCCTCCGTACCGGCAAGTCCGGCCTCATCGGCCTGACCGTGACGACGTACGGGGATGAACCTTTCACCTTCACCGAATTCGCCTACTTCGCCGAGATGGCCAGGGCGGCCACCTCCGCCGCCCTCGCCCGCGGCTACGCCCTCGTCATCCTCCCCGCCACCTCACGCCATGACGTCTGGTCGAACGTCGCCCTCGACGGCACTGTCGTCATCGACCCCTCCGACCAGGACCCGGTCGTCACCGAGCTCGTCCGGCAGGGGCTGCCCGTCGTCTCGGACGGCCGCCCGGCCGGGACCCTCCCGGTCACCGCCTGGGTCGACAACGACCACCGGGCCGCCGTGCTCGACCTCCTCGACCATCTCGCCGCCGCTGGGGCCCGCCGCATCGGCCTCCTCACCGGCACCACCACCGACACGTACACCCGCCTCTCCACCACCGCGTACCTCCACTGGTGCGAGCGCGTGGGCCAGGACCCGGTGTACGAGTCCTACCCCGCCCACGACCCGTGCGCGGGGGCGGTCGCCGCCGACCGTCTGCTCGCCCGCCCGGACAGGCCCGACGCCGTCTACGGGCTCTTCGATCCCAATGGCACCGATCTACTGGCGGCCGCCCGCCGGTACGGCCTGCGCGTCCCCGAGGACCTGCTGCTCGTCTGCTGCAGCGAGTCCACCGTGTACGCGACGACCGAGCCGCCCATCACCACGCTCTCGCTCAAACCGCGCCGGATCGGTACGGCGGTCGTCCAGCTCCTCATCGACGCCATCGAAGGCGTCGACCAGGACGGCCCGGTGGAACAGGTCATACCGACAGAACTCATCGTGCGGACGTCCTCGCAACGCCGTCCGCCCCGCACCACGGTCAGCGCCCCGCGGGCCCCTTCAGGGGACTGATCAGCGTAATTGGGACAAATCGAGTGGTGAACCTCGCGTGCGCCCGGATTCACCTCCCCTGGTGCGTCACACAGCACGATCCGCATTCCTATGATGGGCGCACGACACCGCGGACCGCCCCGACCAGCAGGGCCCGTCAGGTGTACGGCGGCGCGACGGTGGTGGAGGGGTCGATGACACAGGGGGCCGGTCAGGAACCCGTGGTGCGGACGGCGACGTTGCGTGACTTCCGCGTGCCGCCCTATGCGCAGACTCCGGTGCCACCCACGGCGCCGCCGCATCCGGGCAGTGCCGTTCCGGCGGACGAGCCGGAGGGCTACACGCCCACCGCGCGCGATCTTCCCGTGATCAACCTCGGTGACACCGTCCAGGTGCAGACCGTCCCCGACCCTCGGCCCGCCCAGGACCCGGGGCTCGGACCGCTGTACGTCGTCGGCGACGTCCACGGCTATCTGGACGAACTCCACGCCGCCCTGGCCGAACAGGGGCTCATCGACGCGGAGGGCCAGTGGGCCGCGGGCAACGCCCGGCTCTGGTTCCTCGGCGACTTCACCGACCGCGGTCCGGACGGCGTCGGCGTCATCGAACTCGTCATGCGCCTGTCCGCCGAGGCGGCGGCCGCGGGCGGCTACTGCAAAGCTCTGATGGGCAACCACGAACTGCTGCTCATCGGTGCCAAGCGGTTCGGCGACACACCGGTGAACTCCGGAGCCGGCACTGCCACGTTCCAGGCCGCCTGGCTGCTCAACGGCGGCCAGAAGAACGACATGGAGCGACTCCAGGACCACCACCTCCAGTGGATGTCCCGCCTCGACGCGGTCGTCGAGGAGGACGGGCATCTGCTGATGCACTCCGACACGACGGCGTACCTCGACTACGGCTCCACCATCGAGGACGTCAATGACACCGTGCACGCCATTCTCACGCGTAACGACGCAGACGAGTGCTGGGACCTCTTCCGCAAGCTCACCAAGCGGTTCGCCTTCCGCGACGAGTCGGGTCCGCAGGCAGTCCAGGAGCTGATGGCGGCCTACGGCGGACAGCGCATCGTCCATGGTCACAGCCCCATTCCGTATCTCCTCGGCGAGGTCGGCTCGGAGGACGGCGAGGACAGCTCCGGCCCCGTGGTGGAGGGCCCGCACGTGTACGCGGACGGGCTGGCGATCGCCATGGACGGCGGCGTGACCATGGCCGGAAAGCTACTGGTCGTCCAGCTGCCGTTGCATGACTGACGGTCTTCGGGGAAGACGCATCCACAACCTGACCACGCCGAACACTGGGCCTATTTACGGAAACCCCCTGTCACCCCGTGCCGTGGGCGCTCTACCATCGGCGTATCAGTAGCAGGCTCTCCTCCGTTTCCGCCCAACTGCCCGGCCAAAGCGGGTAGTCAGGCCCAACGGAGCATCGGGGGATGCACATGAACAGCGCTCCGCACCTGCTGGCCGAGGACCGACCCGAGTACGAGCGGATCCTCGGTGACGCGCTACGGCACGCTCACGAACGACCGGATCTCGCCGGAGTCGGCGAACGGCTCAACGCGGAACAGCTGCGCACCATGGCACTGAACGCCACGGCGCTGATCACCACGGCGGCGGCCACCGAGTACGACCACTATGTGAAGGCCCGCGAAGAGCTGCGCGGACCGGCCGCCGACTCCGCCCAGGGCTCGGGCCTCGGCTCCGACGCGGACGATCCGGACCGGCCGGGCGCCGGCATAGGGGCGGTCGTCACGGTCCTGGCGCCGATGCTCGCGGGCACCGCCGCACTGATCTTCCTGCTGGTCGGATACCTGCTGAAGATGCTCAGCCGACCCCCCTCGTTCGCCGACACCATGGTCGCCGCCGGGTGGTTCTTCGCGGCAGTCACTGCGGCCGCGATACTGGCCGCCGCCGTCGGACTGCTCATTACGGCGCTGCGCAACGGATCGACCGCGCTGCCCGCCGAGGACGCCGAGGACGAGCTGCCGGAGGAGGTGGCGCGCGCCAGGGAGGCCTGGCGTCATGCGCTGCTGGAGCGCGGCATCCTGCCGTTCCTGCGCGACGCACTCGCCGATCCCACCGCACGTGCCGCATCGCGCGCACCGCAACCGTCGGCCAACCGAATCCCGAAGATCGGCTACAGCAGACCGGACTTCACGGGGCCGGACGACGGGCCGGCGGCAGGCCCCCGCCCGTCGTTCACGAGCCCGGACTTCACCAGCCCGGAATTCGGCGGCCCGGAACACGAACCGGACTGACCGGGCGCCGCGACCCGGTCTGCCTCGTGGACACCGCGCACGAAGAGCTCTACAACGTGCACCTTCGCCACAGTGACCCACCGCACCGGGCTCCAGTGGCCTGCCGTTCTCCCGGCCGCACGGCTGCGGCGTCGGCGACGCAGCCGGTGGTGCCGTCCGTGCTGAATCCATGCGCCTCGCCGTCCCCGAGCAGCCGGACATCGTCATCCGTACCCAGGGCCGTCTCCCAGGACATGACAGGAGCGTCACTCACCTCTGCGCCTCCCCATCCGGCCCGGCACACGCGGGAACCGTGACGGCTACCACCGACAGCCGGCGGGTGGCCGGTGGAGCGGCCCGCGGCTCCCCCGGTGGTCTCCGGGGGCCGCGGGCCGTTCCGGTACGGCCACTCAGTCGGTGAGCGGGAGGTACACCCGGTTGCCGGCGGCCGCGAACTCCGCCGACTTCTTCATCATGCCCTCGGCGATCTCGGCCTCGGTCGCCGCGGGCTCGTCGCCGCCGAACTGCTCCGAGATGCTTCGGCTGATCTTCATCGAGCAGAACTTCGGGCCGCACATCGAACAGAAGTGGGCCGTCTTCGCCGGCTCGGCCGGCAGCGTCTCGTCGTGGAACTCCCGCGCGGTGTCCGGGTCGAGTGCCAGGTTGAACTGGTCCTCCCAGCGGAACTCGAACCGCGCGTCCGACAGTGCGTCGTCCCAGTCCTGCGCCCCCGGGTGCCCCTTGGCGAGGTCCGCGGCGTGGGCCGCGATCTTGTAGGTGATGACGCCCGTCTTCACGTCGTCCCGGTTGGGCAGGCCCAGGTGCTCCTTGGGCGTCACGTAACAGAGCATCGCCGTCCCCCACCAGGCGATCATCGCCGCGCCGATGCCCGAGGTGATGTGGTCGTACGCAGGGGCGATATCGGTGGTCAGCGGGCCGAGCGTGTAGAACGGCGCCTCCTCGCAGATCTCCTGCTGGAGGTCGATGTTCTCCTTGATCTTGTGCATCGGGACATGGCCCGGGCCCTCGATCATGGTCTGGACGCCGAACCGCTTGGCGACCGAGTTGAGCTCGCCCAGCGTGCGCAGTTCCGCGAACTGCGCCTCGTCGTTGGCATCGGCGATCGAACCGGGGCGCAGTCCGTCGCCCAGCGAATACGTCACGTCGTACGTCGCGAGGATCTCGCAGAGCTCCTCGAAGTTCTCGTACAGGAACGATTCCTTGTGGTGCGCCAGGCACCACGCGGCCATGATCGACCCACCGCGGGATACGATCCCGGTCTTGCGCCGGGCGGTGAGCGGGACATACGGCAGCCGCACGCCGGCGTGGACCGTCATGTAGTCGACGCCCTGCTCGGCCTGCTCGATCACGGTGTCCTTGTAGATCTCCCAGGTCAGTTCCTCCGCCCTGCCGTCGACCTTTTCGAGGGCCTGGTAGAGGGGCACGGTGCCGATCGGCACGGGGGAGTTGCGGAGCACCCACTCACGGGTGGTGTGAATATTGCGGCCGGTGGAGAGGTCCATGACCGTGTCGGCGCCCCATCGCGTCGCCCAGGTCATCTTCTCGACCTCCTCCTCGATGGAGGAAGTGACCGCGGAGTTGCCGATGTTGGCGTTGACCTTCACCAGGAACCGCTTGCCGATGATCATCGGCTCGATCTCCGGGTGGTTGACGTTGGCCGGCAGGACCGCCCGGCCCGCCGCGATCTCCTCGCGTACGACCTCGGGTTCGACGTTCTCCCGGATCGCCACGTACTCCATCTCCGGGGTGATCTCGCCCCGGCGGGCATACGCGAGCTGGGTGACGGGCTGCCCGTCACGGCTGCGGCGCGGCTGACGCGGACGGCCGGGGAAGACGGCGTCGAGGTTACGCAGTCCGCCGCGCGGCGAGGTGTGCTTGAGCCCGTCGTCCTCGGGGCGGACGGGGCGGCCCGCGTACTCCTCGGTGTCGCCACGGGCAATGATCCAGTTCTCGCGCAGGGGTGCGAGACCGCGACGTACGTCGGTTTCGGTGGCGGGATCGGTGTACGGCCCCGACGTGTCGTACAGCGTCACGTCCTTGCCGTTGGTGAGGTGCACCTTTCGCACCGGCACCTGGAGGTCCGGGCGCGGGCCCTGGACGTATCCCTTGTGCCAGCCGATGGACTTTCCGGCCTCGTCGCTCTGATTCGAGGCAGGCGTGCGTGCGTCCGATGTGGTCATGAGACCTACTCCCTACGCCGGCATTACCCGGTAACAGGTTCGGCGGTCGGCGCAGCCTGTCCCGTACGGATGTACGGATATCAGCGCCCTCTCAGCCCGGTGCTCCGAGCTCCCGCGTGTGCAAAGGTGCCACCACGCTAGCGCCTGTTCCGGCGTGCTGGACAGAGGGCCTGTAGCTTCTTGCGATGATCGCCCGGTGACGTCCCTCCAGAGCCCCCCCGAATCACAGGACCATCAGCACGGGCATTCGCACAGCCATGGCCCCGCTGCACCGGTCTCCAAACATCTGCGCAAGGTCATCGCGGCCGTGCTGATCCCCTTCGCCACGGCGGTCGTCGTCGGCCTGATGGTCCTCTGGCCGGGCGGTGCACCCGCGCACGAGCGCACCGGTGTCGGTTTCGACCGGCAGACCCAGCAGGGCAAGGTGGTGAGCGTCGACAAGGTCGACTGCAAGGACGTGAACGCCGCGCAGACACCGGTCACGGGCGGCACCACCACGCCATCGGGGGGCGCGGGCGCCGGCCAGGAACCAGGTCTGTGCGAGAAGGCCACGGTCGAGGTGACGACCGGGCACGACAAGGGGCGCACGTTCGTCGAGATCGTTCAGCCCGATGCCCCCCGGCAGCTGCGCGAGGGTCAGGGGGTGGTCGTGGCGTACGCCCCGGACGCGCCCCATGACCTGCAGTACTCCGTGACGGATGTGGACCGGAAGTTCCCGATGGCACTGCTGGCCGGGATCTTCGCTCTCGCAGTGGTCGTCGTCGGCAGAATGCGTGGGTTGATGGCGCTGGTCGCGCTCGCCGTGTCGTTCGCCGTACTGACCCTGTTCATCCTCCCCGCGATCCTGCAAGGGTCGAATCCGCTGCTCGTCGCAGTCATCGGGGCCAGCGCGATCATGCTCATCGCGCTCTACATGTGCCACGGTCTGACCGCCCGTACCTCGGTCGCGGTCATCGGCACGCTGATCTCACTGCTGCTGATCGGGCTGCTCGGTTCGCTCTTCATCGGCTGGGCGAGCCTGACCGGGAACACCGACGACAACACCGGTCTGATCCACGGCCTCTACCCGCACATCGACATGAGCGGCCTGCTGCTGGCCGGCGTCATCATCGGTTCGCTCGGTGTGCTCGACGACGTGACGGTCACCCAGACATCGGCGGTCTGGGAGCTGCACCAGGCGGACCCGGCCATGGGTGCGCGAAAGCTGTACCGGGCAGGGATCAGGATCGGTCGCGACCACATCGCCTCGGTGGTCAATACGCTGGTACTCGCCTACGCGGGCGCCGCGCTTCCCCTCCTGCTGCTGTTCTCGATCGCGCAGAGCAGCGTGGGGGCGGTGGCCAACAGCGAGTTGGTGGCGGAGGAGATCGTCCGGACGCTGGTCGGCTCGATCGGACTGGTCGCCTCGGTGCCGGTGACTACGGCGCTCGCGGCACTGGTCGTCTCCGCGGACCGCACAGGGCTCGGCGCGGAAGCAGGAGCTTCGGCACCCGTGCGGGGCGGGAGGGGCCGGCGTCGCAGGGCGAGGCATTGAGCACCTCGACGCGGAGCACATATCACCCGTTCGGCAGATACGACGTTCGATCGGCCGGTGGGCCGTGCACGCAGTCTTCCTCAGCCGGCGTTCTGTTCCTTGGCCAGGATCCGGCCCAGCGCCTCTTCCAGGCTGCCCTCGAAGTCACTCAGCGTGCACTCCTGCCCGAGGGGCACGAGCTTGTCCGTGCGGTCGAGAAACGCGACGAGTGGCGCTGTACCGGCCCTGAACAGGGCGCGATCCGTCCCGACCTGCAGCCGGATGTGGACGTCGGAGAGCCCCTCGGGCTCCGTGGGACTGATGTGCACATCGCCGTCGCCGCTGGGGCTGTTGAGGCCGTCCAGCAACAGCTCGCGGCCGAAAGCCCAGGTGACAGGGGCGTCGCCGGGCAGGTGGAAGGTCATCCGGATCGCATACGGATCGCCCACCTCGTACCGGAGTTCCACCGGGATACGGAATGAGAGCTCCTCGGAAACGAGAAAACTCATCATGACCTCAGCTTGAACCGACTCGCGCATCGTCCAACCCCGCAGTAGATGAATCTGGCCAGGAACGATCCCCCCTGGCCCTATTGACGCCATCGTGGTGCACGCGATAGCAGATCACAAGGAGTGATTTTTCAGATACTGATAGAGAACACGAACGAACGCAAGAGGCTCGCCACTTCACTTCGTAGTCGTTCGACTGCGGGGAGCAATCGATCTTCTTGGTCGAGTGGCATGGAAATCGCCATGGCGGCTGCAGTGAATCCGGCCGTGATCGGGATGGCCGCGCAGACCGTCCCCAGGGCGTACTCCTGTCGTTCGATGACAGGTTCCATTCGCTCCAGCGACCTCAAGCGCTCAAGAAGCGCCGGTCGGTCCCGCAACGAGTAGCGGGTGCGCGGCTGCACGGGGTGACGGTCCAGATGGTCCTCACGGGCCTTCTCGTCGAGCCGGCTGAGCAGACACTGGCCGAGCGCATGAGCATGCCCGGTCTCCCGGAACGAGGCCCACTCGTCCACCGTGGGTGCCGGGGGGGCGTCGGCGACCGCGATGAGTTCGATCTCACCCTCGCGGTAGACGGCGCAGTAGACCGGCGCGCCGATGATGTCGCGCCAGCGGGCCAGCGACTGGGTCATTCTGCTGCGACGATTCTGCAGACAGCCGTCGTCGACGAGCCGCTCAGCCGCAGTACCGAAGAGGAAGACGCCGTTCTCGCGGCGCAGGTAGCCCTCGTGAGTGAGGGTGCGCAGCAAGTGATAGGCGGTAGGAAGTGGAAGTCCTGCTTCCCGTGCGAGCTGCTTCGCGGGCGCCCCGTCCCGATGGGCGCCCACAGCCTCCAACAGCCTCAACGCCCGCTGAACCGAACCGATCAACGTCGGAACAGCGGTGCTCGATGCCGTGGTCAAAAGTCACCCCCAGGCATGGCGACGGGCGGTCGGCCCGTCCGTGGGGGCCGCCCCCACGGTCCTACCGCAAACCTGAGGTCCGGAGCCCGGACGTACGCGCAATCCACTGGTCACAGTGGTGACGGACAGTTAATTCCCAGGTGGCGGCAGCGGACAGCCACTGTATCGGCCGTGTAAGCAGGGGGCGTCTTTTCGTCCTGCGCTTAGCCCAGCTGGGCTAATTGCCCGACTGGTGACCGCCCGCCCCTACCAGTCGCCGCGCGAGGACGAGGAGGACATGAACTTCCGTACGACGAAAACGAGGCCACCGACCAGGATGACGAAGACCAGGACCTTGAAGAGCAGACCGATCACGAACCCGATCACGCTGGCGATCAGACCGCCGAACACCACGATCGCGATGACGGGCACCGCGACCCACTTCACCCACCAGGGCATCCCCGCGAATATCTCCCGCACAGCCATCGTCCCTACCTCATTCCTGTGAGTACCTGACTCGATGCTAGAGGCGCGGGGGCCGTCGGCGGGGGCTCCGGAGCCCTTGATCTCCCCTGACCGAACCCCGAGGAATCCCTGAGGGACGGTCTCAGCTCTCAGGCGGAGAGAAGACCACCATGACCCGCAGATCCTCGGTGATGTGGTGGAACTTGTGGGCCACCCCGGCCGGCACGTACACCACGCTTCCCCTGCCCACCTGCGTGGTCTCCATGCCCACGGTGATCGAGGCACGACCGCTGACGATGAAGTAGACCTCGTCCTGCTGGTGCGGCTGCTGCGGGTCGAGTTCGCCGGCATCCAGCGCGTACAGGCCGACGGACATGTTCCGCTCCCGCAGGAACTGCAGATACGCGCCGTCGTTGGCGGCACGTTCCGCCTCCAGTTCGTCCAGTCTGAATGCCTTCATGGCCCGTCCGCTCCTTGCTTCTGTTCAGCCGGTGTCCGCCACCGATCATGTCTGCCACGATCAGACACATGAAGAATTTTGTAGTCAAGACGATCGCCAACGCGGGTGCGCTGGCCGTGGCCATCTGGCTGCTGGACGGCATCACGCTGTCGGGCGGCAGCACCGGTCGCAAGGTGCTCACCCTGATCCTGGTCGCCCTGCTCTTCGGGCTGGTGAACTTCGTGGTCAAGCCGATCGTGAAGGTGCTCACCCTGCCGCTGTTCATCCTCACACTGGGGCTGATCACCCTCGTGGTGAATGCGCTGATGCTGATGCTGACCTCCTGGCTGGCGGGCCAGTTCAATCTCAGCTTCCACGTCGACGGCTTCTGGACCGCCGTGCTCGGCGGGCTCATCATCTCGATCGTGTCCTGGGCACTGAACATGGTCCTGCCCGACGAGGACTGATCCGACACCGCGCATACCAAAGAGAACAGAGAGAACAGCATGAGCACCATGGGCGACGGCACTCGGGCGGTACGGGCAGGCCTTCCCGAACCGGAGCAGTACGAACCCACCCTGCCCGGTCCGGTCTTCGCCGCACACTTCCATCTCTCCGGCGAGCCGACCGGTCCGTACACCTACGGACGGGACACCAACCCGACCTGGACCCATCTGGAACGAGCCATCGGCGAGCTCGAAGCGCCGGGAGAGGCCGTCGAGACCACGGTGTTCGCCTCCGGAATGGCCGCGATATCAGCGGTGCTGATGTCGCAGGCACGTACCGGCGACACAGTCGTCCTGCCCGACGACGGCTATCAGGCGCTGCCTCTGGTGCGTGAGCAGCTGGAGGCGTACGGGATCGAGGTACGGACCGCGCCGACCGGGGGCGACGGACAGCTTGCGGTCCTGGAAGGGGCCCGGCTGCTGTGGATCGAGACGCCGTCCAATCCGGGACTCGACGTCTGCGACCTGCGGCGGGTCATCGACGCCGCGCACGCGGGCGGCACTCTGGTGGCCGTCGACAACACGCTCGCCACCCCGCTCGGCCAGCGCCCTCTGGAACTGGGCGCCGACTTCTCCGTGGCCAGTGACACCAAGGGCATGACTGGGCACGGCGACATCCTGCTCGGCCATGTGACCTGCCGGGATCCGGGGCTGGCTGCGGGTGTACGGCGTTGGCGCAAGGTCGTCGGGGCGATCCCCGGCCCGATGGAAGCCTGGCTGGCGCACCGTTCGCTGGCCACCCTGGAGCTGCGCATCGACCGGCAGTGCGCGACCGCGCTGGTTCTCGCCGAGGCGCTGGGCAAACGGCAGGAGGTGACCGGTTTGCGGTATCCCGGGCTGCCCACCGACCCCTCGTACCCGGTCGCCGTGCGGCAGATGCGGCGCTTCGGCTCCGTGGTGTCGTTCGTGCTGCCCGACCGCGAGACTGCGGAGCGCTTCCTTGCCGGGTTGCGGCTGGTGGACGACGCCACCAGCTTCGGCGGCGTGCGCTCCACCGCCGAACGGCGGGCTCGCTGGGGCGGCGACGCCGTTCCGGACGGTTTCATCCGGTTCTCGGTCGGGGCCGAGGACGCGGACGACCTGATCGCCGACGTGGAGCGGGCCCTGGACGAGGCGATGGGCTAGACGCCCGGACAGGACACCAGGACAGAGGAGAACCCAGCGGTACGGACGGTCCGAGCCTCCCCCCTCGTGGCTCGGACCGTCCCGGTTCCGCACGCGAAGAACCGCCTGGACAAGGCTAATTGACTCTGCGTCAGTGTCCAATCACCGTAGCGACAGCGACCTATCGACATATTTATGATTGTTCGGGTCGGACGCGTCGAAAAGGCGGGAGGGAACCGGACATGGACCTGGCCCTGCTGCGCACATTCGTCACGGTGCACCGGGCCGGTTCCTTCACCCGGGCCGCCGCGCTGCTCGGTCTCTCCCAGCCGGCGGTCACCTCGCAGATACGCACGCTGGAACGGCAGCTGGGCCGCCCGCTCTTCCTGCGCAGGGCCCGCGGCGTCACCCCGACCACCATGGGCGACGAGCTCGCGCACCGGGCGGCTCCCCATCTGGACGCACTGGTCGAGATCGCCGAGACGGGGCTCGACGAGGAGTCGGTCGTACGGACGCTGCATCTGGCCGGCCCGCCGGAATTCACCTCGCTGCGGGCCCTGCCCGCGCTCACTCCGCTCCTTCCCCAAGGCCTCGCCCTGCGCAGCACCTTCCTCGCCAATTCCGAGGAGGCGCTGGAGGGCCTCGCCGCCGGACATCATGATCTGGCCATTGCGACAGGCCGGCCGCGCGGTGGTCTGCTCACCGCGACTCCGCTCTGCGACGAAGAGCACGTGCTGGTCGCCGCCCCGCGCTGGGCGGCACGCCTCGGTCCCGGGGCGCTGCGGCACAAGGGGCCCGCGGCGCTTCAGCAGCTGCCGGTGGTGGAGGTGCATGAGAGCCTTCCGCTCGTCTCCCGCTACTGGGCCGCCGTCTTCGACGGCCGGCCGGCCGCAGCGGGCACCGTCATCGCGCCGGATCTTCGAGCGGTCCTGGAGTGCACTGCGGCGGGCGCCGGACTCGCTGTACTGCCGCGCTATCTGTGCGAGGGGGCACTGGAGCGCGGCGAGGTGGTGGCCCTCCTGGACCCGCCCGTGCCACCGCTGCGCACCTACTTCCTGGTCGCACGGACCGGCACGCTCGCACTGCCGCATATCGCGCGGGCCCACGAGTGGCTGGTGCGTGCTGCCGTCGATTGGTGACCCAACGGCAGGGCGGGTGTTTCAGAAAGGGTTCTGTGGGCCACTCTCTTGCCATGACCGAACGTCCTGTGGTCAAGCGCACCGCACGCGCCATCCTGCTCGACGGCAACGACCTCATCCTCATCAAGCGCACCAAGCCGGGGGTGGATCCGTACTGGCTCACGCCGGGCGGCGGGGTCGAGCCCGAGGACGCAACCGTCGTCGACGCACTCCACCGCGAGGTGGACGAAGAGCTCGGCGCCAAGATCACCGATGTGGTCCCCTGCTTCGTCGACACCGTGGAACACATCGAGGGCGGTGGGGTGAAGGGTGTCAAGGTCCAGCACTTCTTCGTCTGCCGGCTGGACTCGATGGACCTGTCCCGGCGGCACGGTCCCGAGATCGACGATCCGTGCGGTGAGTACGACGTCGTACGGGTGCCGTTCAGCCGGATCGGGATCGCCGCCGTCCATCTCGTGCCGCTGTCGCTGCGGCACTACCTGGACGGCAACATCGAGGGCGTCCGGGCGATGCACGCGCCGGACCTGGGCTGATCCCGAGCTCGGAAGACCCGCGCCGATGGGATGGGCCGTCGTTGGTCAGCCCGGGCTCAGGGGCGCCAGTTCCTCGACGGAGTCATGCCGGATGCGCTCGGACGGCATACCGATCCCTCTGAGCGCGTCCACGACGCTGCGGATCATCCCCGGAGGCCCCGAGAGATAGGCGTCGTACTCGGGCCACGGACCGCCCTCGCGCACCGCGTCGGGGAGCGGGCCTTTCAACCCGCTCCCCGTACCGCGGGAGACCACAGGCCGCACAGCGAGCCAGGGAAAGGTCTTCTGGAGCCGCAGCATCGTGTCGATGTCGTACAGGTCGCGGTCGCTGCGTGCGCCGTAGAAGACCTGCACGGGGCGCCGGTCGCCGTGCTCGGCGACATCCTCGACGAGCGCCTTGATGGGCGCGATGCCCGTGCCGCCGCCCAGGCAGAGCAGACCGTTGTGGGTGGTGTGGTCGATGGTCATGGAGCCGGTGGGTGGGCCGAGACGCACCACGTCGCCGGGGCGGGCCCGGCGCACCAGAGCGTTGGAGACCCAGCCCGCCGGGACCGCCTTGACATGGAAGGTGAGCAGACCGTCGGGCCGAGGGGCCGAGGCGAAGGAGTAGTGCCGCCAGATCCGTGGCCACCAGGGGGTTTCCATGGCGGCGTACTGGCCTGCGAGAAAGGGATACGCCTGATCGGGACGGACGGTGAGGACCGCCGTGTCGGGCGTTCTCAGGTCATGGGAGACAACCTCCGCCAGCCACCGGGCGGGAGTCCGTTCCGCGTCCTCGACAGCCGCGTCGATCATGATCTGCGAAATCGCCGTGTAGGCACGGACCCAGGCCGCTTCGGTCTCCCCGTTCCATGTGGTGGCGTAGCGGCTCAATGCGCCGAGGAGAGCCTCGCCGAATGCAGGATAGTGCGCGGGCAGTGCGCCGTATTTACGGTGCCCGCGGGCAAGTCCGCCGAGGTACTCGACCAGCGCCTCGGGGTCGTCCATCCGGTCGGCAGCCGTGAGGATCGACCGGAGAAGACGGTCGCGCCGGGTGTCCATCGCGACCGGAAACATGGCCCGCAGATCGGGGTGGCGCACGAAGAGCAGGGCGTAGAAGTACAAGGTGGCCTGGTTCGCGACAGGAATGATCTCCGCCAGGGTGCGATGGATCAGGGTCGCATCGGGAGATCTCGGTGTTCCATCACCGGTCGACATGGTGGTCGGAGCGTCCATATGTGTGCCTCGCCTCGAGCAGCTTCTGGTCGCATGAGCGTGCCGACACCGCACGCAGCGCCTGCGGTCCCTCGCCCCAGCATGCACGCGACATCTGCAGGTCGGACAAATAGCGGGAAGTCCGGGTATCCGAACCAGTTCTCCCGTTACGCTCTTTTGCCCCATGGCCAGGCAGGGAAGCCGGAGACAGTGCGGGCAACATGCATCAGCGCCGAATCGCCTCTGCCTGCCGCTCAGCTGCGCGTTTCACGTGAAACTGCGCACGCATGCAGCTCGCCGACGAGCCCCCACCGCGGACTCGGCTCTCCGGCCGCGCGGGCACCATCGACACGGTCGGCGCATATGAGTCTCGATCGGATCCAGTAAAGCGGTGGACGAACGATCACTGCGTCGGACAGCCTGGCCCTCATGCCCAGCCCACTGCCCCACACGCACGCCGATACGCCCATCCGGCGCCTCACCCGGGGAGACTTGGTCCCCTGCGCCAATCTCTGCGAGGACCGCGGCTGGCCGCGTGACGAGCATCGCTGGGCCCTGCTCCTCTCCGCAGGGACGGGCTACGGCATCGATGATCCCGAGGGCAAAGGCCTGATGGCCTCCTGTGTGATGACCTCATACGGCCGGGGACTCGCCGCCATCGGCATGCTCCTCGTCGCGGAGCGCTACGCGCGCCAAGGGATCGCCCGGCGCCTGATGCACCAGGTGATCGAAACGGCGGGGGAGACGTCACTCAGCCTGTACGCGACGCCGGCCGGGCGACCGCTGTACGAAGACCTCGGATTCGAAGCGGTGGGCCGGGCCGAGCGGATCAGTGGTCGTTTCCGGCTGACCGGCGCGTCGGGCGACAGCGCTCCCGCAGCGTCCGGCGTGGCCGTCCGCCCGGCGACGGCCGAGGATCTGCGTGCCATGCTCCGGCTGGACTCAGAAGTGTTCGGTGCGGACCGGACGCATCTCCTTGCCCGGCTGCCGGCCTTCGCGGATCACCTCCGAGTCGCGGAGGACGAGGGCGGGCTTGTCGGCTACGCGGCGCTGTGGCCGAGCGACGGTGTCCATGTGGTCGGTCCGCTGATCGCCCGGGACACCGTCACGGCGATGGCGCTCGTCGACTCCCTCGCGCAGGCGACGGACCGTCCACTGCGCGCGGACATCGACGCACGTCATGAAGAACTGTTGGACCGGCTCAAGGAGTGCGGTCTGCAGCCGGCCGGCTCCGGAACCACGGTGATGGCCAACCGGTCCCTGGACCTGCCGGGTGACTGGACCCGTCGCTTCGCACCGCTGACCGTGGCGACGGGCTGACGCGGACCGGGCTGAGCGGTGCCGGGCCGGGGAAATGCCTGCCACCGGCCTGTTGTGTGGAGCAGATCGGGATCGACTGTGGCCGACCAGGGCTCGCTCTCTTCGTGCCAACTGGCCCGGCACTCGATGAAGCCGTAGATGTCCGTCCCCATGCGCCGCGACTCTGCTGGTACATGGGAACGGACACCAATGGATTTCCGCTGCCTTCACAGCGGTTGGCGAGTCAGCCGAGAGCCGTCACAGCGGCCGTGGCGAAGCCGTGGTCCTGCTCGGGCGCGCCGCCGCCCACGCCGACGGCTCCGATCACCCGACCGTCGCGGAAGACCGGAACACCGCCGGCGATGAAGAGCAGTGGCCGGTCGAGGGCGGTCGGCAGGGTGTGGAAGAGCCCGCCCGGCTGGACCGCGTCGACGAGGTCGGCTGTCGGGGCACCCAGCTGAAGGGCTGTGTACGCCTTGCGGGTGCTGGTCTCGCCCGCGATGAGAACGGCCCGGTCGTCGCGACGGAAGGCCAGCAGGTGGCCGCCCGCGTCGAGGACCGTCACAGCGACGGTGACACCGGCGGCTTCGGCGGCAGTGCGGGCTGCGGCGACCAGCAATTCCGCGTCCTGAATGGTCAACGGGGCAACGGCGGTGGGGACGGTGGTACTCATGGGGGATGGCTCCTTGGTGCGGTGGAGAGTGCGCGCCGCGGGGTGAGCGCGCGATGTGGGGGGGGTCAGTGCGGGGCGACGGATGCCTCGACCTGCTCGGGAATGTGTGCGGCGACAAGGCGGCTGCGGGTGGCCGTCCGGCGCTCCAGGGCGCTGGAGAGGACGGCGAGGACCAGAGCGGAAGCAGCCAGTGCGGCGCCGACCCAGTTGGGTGCGGTGTATCCGAGACCGGCGGCAATGACGAGGCCGCCGAGCCACGCCGACAGCGCGTTGCCGAGATTGAAGGCGCCGATGTTGACGGCGGAGGCAAGGGTCGGGGCTCCCGCCGCCTGGTCGAGAACCCGCTTCTGCAGCGGCGGTACGGTCGCGAAGCCCAGGCCGCCGATCAGCACGATGGTGACGGCTGCCGCGATCTTGTTGTGGGCGGTCAGCGTGAAGAGTGCCAGGATCAGGGACAGGGCGCCCAGCGACACGTACAGCATCGGCATCAGGTGGCGGTCGGCGAACTTGCCGCCGAGAAGATTGCCCCCGACCATGCCGAGTCCGAAGAGGACCAGCAGCCAGGTGACGGAGGACGCGGAGTAGCCGGCGATTTCGGTCATCATCGGCGTGATGTAGGTGATCGCGGCGAAGACTCCGCCGAAGCCCAGGACAGTCATCGCCATGGCGAGCAGCACCTGCACATTGCCGAACGCGGCCAGCTCATGACGGAGCCGCACGCCTTCGGCCTTCGGCTGCTCGGGCACCAGCCTGGCCACGCCCAGGAGCCCGACGACTCCGAGAGCCGCGACGACGAAGAACGTGGTCCGCCACCCCACGCTCTGCCCGATGTAGGTGCCGAGCGGTACGCCGACGACGTTGGCGACAGTGAGGCCGGTGAACATCATGGCGATCGCCCCGGCCCTCTTCTGCGGGGCGACCAGATCGGCCGCGACGACCGATCCGATACCGAAGAAGGCACCGTGGGCGAGGGAGGCGATCACTCGCCCGGCGAGCATCACGCCGAAGACGGGGGCGACGGCGGACACCATGTTGCCCACGACGAACAGCCCCATCAGGAGCATGAGCATGCGTTTGCGGGTGACCCGTGTGCCAAGGACCGTCATCAGCGGAGCGCCGAGTACGACTCCGAGTGCATAGCCGGTGACCAGGAATCCTGCGGTGGGGATCGAGACCTGGAAGTCCGCAGCAACCTCGGGAAGCAGCCCCATGATCACGAACTCGGTGGTTCCGATACCGAATGCCCCAACGGCGAGGGCGAGGAGCGCGAGCGGCATGGGTTTCACCTTCCCAAGAGATTGCGCCTGCGCCTTACGGGCGTCCAGAATAATTGCAGAGAAAATTAATTGCAAGCACGGGCTATTGCAAACGTCCTCTATCCTGGAGGCAAGCGGCTCCGCACGGAGGAGAGACCATGACAGCAACGGACCCTGCACTGACCGCCCTCTCGCAGGGCTGGTGCGCCCTCTCCCTGCTCCACGGCAAGATCGAGTCCCATATCGAGCGGGCCCTGCAGTCCGGACACGGGCTCAGCGTGCGGGAGTACTCCCTGCTCGACGTCCTGAGCCGACAGCACAACGGTCCGGGCGGCCATCTGCAGATGAAACAGGTCGCCGACGCGGTCGTGCTCAGCCAGAGCGCCACCACCCGTCTGGTCAGCCGCCTCGAAAACCGCGGGCTGCTGACCCGGTATCTCTGCGACACCGACCGCCGCGGCATCTACACCGATGTCACCGACGCCGGCCTCACCTTGCTCGCCCAGGCCCGGCCGACCAACGACGCCGCTCTGCGCGCCGCCCTCGACGAGGCTGCCAGAAACCCCGAGCTGGCCCCGCTCGTCACGGCGGTCGAAGAGCTGAAGGTCCCCGCGTAGGCCGCCTGAACTGCGTAGTCTGCCGATCATGAGCGATCTGGAAATACGCCCTGCCGCGCCCACCGATATCCCGGCCGTCGTGGCCATGCTCGCGGACGATCCGCTGGGCGCGCAGCGCGAGTCGCCGGACGATCTCGCCCCCTACCGCGCCGCGTTCCAGCGACTCGCCGGTGACCCGAACCAGCACCTGGTCGTCGCCGTCCGCGAAGGCAGTGTTGTCGGGACCCTGCAGCTGACAGTGATTCCCGGGCTCTCCCGGCGCGGTTCGACCCGCTCCATCATCGAGGGCGTTCGCGTCCATGCCGATGAGCGCGGCAGCGGCCTCGGCACTCAGCTGATCCAGTGGGCGGTGGACGAATCCCGGCGCCAGAACTGCCAGTTGGTCCAGCTGACGTCCGATGCGACCCGGACCGATGCCCATCGCTTCTACGAGCGGCTCGGTTTCACCGCCAGTCACGTAGGTTTCAAGCTAGCTCTGTGACCGCAGCTCGGGATCCTACGGACCGAAGGAGCGCTCGATGCACGCCATGAGCGACACACAGCGCCGGACCAGACTCGGCCGACGTCACCTACTGGCGCCCTCCGTACGAGCCGCATCCGCGGTGTCCGTGGCCGACGCGGTCGTTGCCCTGCACGCCACCGACGCGGCCACTGTCTTTCTTTCCACCTGCGCCCGGCTCGCCGAGGCCGGCGTGGACACGGTGGAGCGTGCTCTCTACGAGGACGTCTCCCTGGTCCGGCTGCTTTCCATGCGCAACACCCTCTTCACGGTGTCCAGCGGGCTCGCCCCGTATGTCAACGCCTCGAACGCCCGTGCCGTGGCAGCCAAGGAGCGCCGGACCTTCCTCGCGCATCTGCACGACGACGGGAACGGACTGGGCGAGAACTGGCTCATCGAGACGGAAAAGGCGACCTTGGCCGCCCTCACTGCGCGCGGCTCCGCCACCGGGAGCGAGTTGTCCGCCGCCGTACCGGCGCTTCGTACGAAGATCACAATCTTCCCTGGCAAGAAGCAGGAAACGGTTCAGGGCGTCGCCACCCGTGTTCTGCGGGTGCTGGCAGCCGAAGGCCTGATCCGCCGGGACCGGCCGCGCGGCTCCTGGACCTCCAGCCAGTTCCGCTGGACGGCAGCCGAGTCATGGCCTGCCGGGGACCTCGCAGAGGCACAGGCGGAAGTGGCCCTGCGCTATCTCCGCTCGTACGGCCCCGCAACCGAGGCCGATCTGAAGTGGTGGACGGGCTGGGGTCTCGGCCAGGTACGCACTGCGCTGGCAGCTACCGCGGCCGAGGAAGTGCAGCTCGACAGCGGCGCGACGGGTTGGGTCTCCCCGGGGGACACAGAGCCCGAACCGGCCCTGGAGCCGTGGGCGGCACTGCTTCCCGCCCTCGACCCGAGCGCGATGGGCTGGGCCGATCGCGGTTTCCATCTTCCGGCCGAGCACCGGCCGGCCCTTTTCGACCGGGCCGGCAACATCGGCCCGACAGTGTGGTGGAACGGCGAGATCGTGGGTGGCTGGGCACAGCGCGCTGATGGCGAGCCGGTCTGGCGACTGCTGTCCGACATCGGCCGGGATGCCACCACCGCGATCGAGGCGGAGGCGTCCCGGCTGTCGGAGTGGGTGGGGGAAACACGGATCACTCCACGCTTCCGCACGCCGCTGGAAAGGGAGTTGACAGCCTGAGCGCCACGGCGTCACGTTTCACGTGAAA